>NZ_CAQIVA010000010.1:0-57754 GCF_948810725.1 uncultured Rikenella sp. | reverse complement strand
GCATATTCTGCCGGTTGGCACTCGGCCAATCCGGCAAGAATTGCCGCGGGCGACGGCAAAGTGGCGGAGCGAAAGCGGAGCCGCAGTGAGGCGGACACGGGGCGGAGAACTGGGGCGAGCTTTGGGCCGTGCCTGTTCTTCAGGCGCGAAAACCGATTACGGTTTTCGCGCCGCGCTGGGCCGGGCATGGGGGATGAGATTTGGGCTGTGGATTGGGCTGAACTTGTTGTCCGTACTTTGGGTAGTGCTTTAGTCCGAGAGCGAATAGCGCGATTCCAGAGGAATCGCCGTCCTCGGCGAGAGCGACGCATCAGCGGCGCGTGGGGGCGCGCCGAGGACGAACCTCATAGCAAAGAGGCCGTGCTCTTGCGACCCGCAGGGTCGCCGGGCTTGCGGCGGGGCATCTTTGATGCCCGGGCCGGACGCCGCAGCCCGAAACCGACAGAATTGGGCTGAACCTTTGGTCGTGGTTTGAGCTGATTTGTTGGTTGAGCTTTTGCGACCCAATGGGTCGCGCGGGCCGGACGCCTGCCCACGGGAGGCCCGCAACACGCCGCTCGCGCGTCGAGAGTTGCCGTTCCTCTCGGGCGCCCGGCCTGCCATGTAGCGCGCTTTCATTCAACCGATAGGAATGTGCTCTTGTAATTCGGGTCGGAGCCAGCGTGGCCGGAAATGAGTTCTGCGAAGTTGCAGGCCTACGCCTGGGGTGGCTCCGGCCCGGGCGGTTCTTCGAACCGCAGAGTGCAAATGGGGTAGGGCGGCCAGTTGTTTGGGGTAGAGGCTGCCCTTATTTTTAGGGTAGACCCGGCCCTTTGCCCACCGCGGGCACGCGGCGTTTATTCCGAGAGGCAACGCAACTGAAAACCGTGGGCGCGGTAGTCCGAGCTACTGGCGCCGAGGGTCTGCGAACTGAAATTCAAGTCCATGCCGCGGATGCCGTTCGTGGCGGACGACCAGCTATAGCCGAAGTCGCCGATATATATGGCATTCCCGAATTGTCCATGATGTCCCGGATCGCGGAAGCCCGGGGCGAGCCCACCGGGCATTTTATAGGCAGCCTCTACCCTAACCGGCCCGACTCTGCCCGACCACCCCGGCCCCTTCCCCCCAAGAGACCCCACAGACCTCAACCCGCCCAAACACAGCCCACCTTGCCCCCTCCGACAGAAACGGCATAATAATTGACAAAAAATCCCTATCTTTGCACCTGATTTTCAGAAATCGAAAACTTCATAAACCCATATCGAACGATGAAAAAATTATTTATCATGGCCGCTGCCGGCACCTTGGCAGCCGTCGGAGCAACCTCTTGCGGCGGAAACGCCAAAATGACCACCGACACCGACTCGCTCGCCTACTCCGCCGGGATCGTGCTCGGAACCATGGCCTACCGGATGGACTCCACCATGAACCCCAACCTCATCGCAGCCGCCATCAAAGACGTCTATGCCAAGAAAGGTAAAATGACCGACCTCGAAGCCGACGCCTTCATGCGCGAATACATGATGAACAAATTCATCCGCGAAAGCGCTGCCAAGAACACCGAATTCATCGAAAAAGCAGTCGCAGACGGAGCACAGACCTTGCCTAGCGGCTTGGTCTACAAGATCGAAAACGCAGGGTCGGATCGGAAAGTCGCAGTGGGCGACTCGATCTACGCCAAATACAAGCTCACCTTGCCCGACGGCCAGCTCGTTGAAGAACAAACCAACGCCGTTCCGTTCCTGTTGGAAGAAGGCAAACTCATCAAAGGTTGGATCGAAGGCATTCCGCAGATCGGCGAAGGCGGCAAAATCACCCTCTTCGTACCGGCCGACCTCGCTTACGGCGAACAAGGCCACGGCCCGATCGCACCGAACCAGGCTTTGCAATTCGACATCGAAGTGACCAAAGTCGTTCCGGCACCGACCAAGTAAGCACACCTTCCATTGCAAAAACACCGACCTTTTCCGGAACGCACACCACGCTTCCGGGAAAGGTCGATTTTTGTCTTCAGTTTGATTTTAAACCCGGAAATAGCTACCTTTGCCCCGGATCAAACCGAGAAATCGAGATGAAACGAGCCGAAATACACACCGCCCGAGGCATGATGAAAGTCGAACTCTACGACCGCGAAGTGCCGGGGACGACAGCCAACTTCTGCAAACTGGCCGAAAGCGGATTCTACGACGGACTGACCTTTCATCGCGTGATCCCGGACTTCGTCATCCAGGGCGGATGCCCGAACGGCGACGGACGCGGGGGGCCGGGGTACACCATTCCGTGCGAAACGGAGTGCGAACGACAGTACCACGACCGCGGCGTACTCTCCATGGCACACGCCGGGCGGAACACCGGCGGATCGCAGTTTTTCATCTGCCACAACCGACAGAATACCGCACACCTCGACGGGGTGCACACCTGCTTCGGTCGTGTGTACGAAGGATTGGAAGTGATCGATGCGATTCGACAGGGAGACGTGATCGAAAAGATCGTCATCCTGCCCAACGGTGCGACTGCCTCCGCCGACAACGGCGAGGACGAAAACTAAGAGAATAGTTAAGCGAAAGGAACGATTATGGATTTGGAACTGACAGTAAACATGCTTCTCCCGGTGGTGAAAGGCCAGAGCGCACGCGGGGAGTGGACCAAACAAGAGGTGATTTTCGAAATTCCGGGGGAATTCAGCCGGAAACTCTGCGTAGGGTTCTGGAACGACCGCGCAGTGGATGCAGCGGCCTTGCGGCCGGGAGATCGGGTGGCGCTGAGCGTCAACATCGAATCGCGCGAATACAACGGACGCTGGTACACCGAAGTACGGGCTTGGCGGATGAGTAAATTGGACGTCGCACAGCAGCCGAATCAGGCGATGGGAGGCGGACAACCGATGGCCTCTTCCACTCCGGCTGCAACCGCGGCGGCGCAGAGCGGAGGATACACGGCTGCGGCACCGGTCGGCGGCAACAATATGGCGGCGACGCAGGAAACCGCTACGTCGGCTGACGAAGTGGACGACCTGCCGTTCTAAAGCTTCCAATCAGGCATTGGACTGCACACAGGAGGGAGACACCCAGTAGGTGTCTCCCTCCCCTTTATTTATATGCTTTACTCTCGATTGCTTTCACACCCGACTTCAGCCGTCACAACCCCGCCTCCATCCGCTGTCGCTTCGGCAACGCGCGCAAGATCTCGCCATACGCATGATCGATCATCTCGCAAATCTGCGCATCGGTCAAGTGCGGGCCGCCCAGTTGTACCCCGTTCCAATGCCGTTTATTCATATGCCACCCCGGTTCGATCTCCTCGGGATAGCGGTCACGGAGTTCTTCGGCCCGTTCCGGTTCGCACTTAAGGAGCAGATAATCCGGCCTTTCCAACGCACACAGCGCAAAGATACGCCCCTGTTTCGCAGCGGTATCCCCCAGCCGAAAGACAATCGTCTTGTCGTCGAACGGGAAAGCCTCGGTCACGCCAGGCTTCTCCAGGCAATAGTTTCGAATCGTTTCAATATCCATACGTGTGCAAGTTACGTTTTTTCGCCCGAACTTCCTCTGAGAGCGGTCATAATTTCAGCTATCGCAGGCGCACGGACAAAGGATTGGGCTGAGCAGATTAAGCGATACGTAGTATCGCTCCGTCCCGCCGGGGTCACCCGGACGCCGCCCGCGCAGGGCAGTTCCGTCCGGCTCGAAGCTCGATCCGCGCGCCGCCGCCTAAAGAGGGAAATCGTCAAAATGTGCTGGCACGTTTTGACAAGATTTCCCAAGGCGCGCGAATAAAGCTCGCCTGCGCGCGGACAAAGAACGGGGGTAGAGGCGGCCAGTGGAAATGCGCAAGCATTTCCCGTCCACGGGACGTGGGGCCCGCGCGGCCCGAGCGCAGTACCCTCCTGTTGGCGAAGACGCGCGCCACGCCTAAAGAAGCGATTCAATCATTTTGGCGGTGAGCCGAAATAGAATGAATCGCGCAAGGCGCGCGAAAAAAGAACGGCGCGCGAAAAAATCGATTTTGCCGAAAAATCCGTCGCCCGCCCGCCTAAAAGGGGATTTCGCTCGTTTTGCGGTGAGCAAAATCGAGATGAAACCCCAGCGGGCGACGGCAGCGGCGGAGCGAAAGCGGAGCCGCAGTGAGGCACACACGGGGCAGTGCTTGGGGCTTTGTTTTGGCCGGGCTTTGGGCGGTGCTTTTGCGACCTTTAGGTCGCCGTCCTCGGCAAGGGCGACGCTTTAGCGGCGCGTGGGGGGCGCGCCGAGGACGAACTCGGCAGCCTTGGGCGGTGAATGGCATTGCTCTTGCGGCTCTTCGAGCCGCGCAGTTCGCCGCCACCCCGCGCGGCGGACTGCAACTCGACGGAGCTCGTTGCACTCACCGCTGACGACGAACAGCTGTAGGTCAAGGACGAACCCGACAGCTTTGAGCGGTGAACGAGGTGCTGCTTCTGCGACCCTTTAGGGTCGCGCGGGCCGCAGCCTCCCGCCGCGGAGGGACGCACAGCGTCTTTTACTGCCAGCCTCTACCCTAAACCCCGCAGGCTTCGTCCGCTTAAACTGCGTCCGAGGACGAATGTCATCAAATGGGAGGCGGTGAATGATGCGTTGCTTCTGCGACCCGCAGGGTCGCCGGCCTTGTCCCCCAAGCCGCGTAGCGGCTTGGGGGAGTGGGCGACAGGCCGAACTTGGCCATTTAGGCGGTGACTGGGGGATAGCTTTTGCGGCTTGCAGAGCCGCGCAGGCCGGGCACCCGGCCCGCCAAACCTATTCCCCTATCACACTCAAACCGATCAAGTTCCGCCTCCGCGCCGAGCCCTCTATTCGTCCCAGCCCCGATCGATCCCCTTGTCCACAGCGCGAATCCCCCGCTCCATCCACCGCGGCGCCGGAGCATCCTTCAGATAGTGGTCGAAAAACTGCATCATCCGGCGATCCCAATCCAACCGGTCGGCATAGCGGCGCAAGTTATGCGGCTGACCGTTGTAATTCAGCATCCAGACCGGAACCCCGTGACGCCGCAGGGCCAGAAAATACTCGATCCCCTGATACCACGGCACCGCCTCGTCCGCATCGTCGTGCCGCAGGAGGATCGGCGTGCGCACCTTGTTCGCAAAGAAGAGCGGCGAATTTTCGATATACTCGATCGGTTTCTCCCACAGCGAACCCCCGATCCGGCTCTGGCCGTGTTCGTACTGGAACATCCGCGGCAGGCCCGACCCCCAACGAATCCCCCCCGTCGCCGACGTCATATTAGACACCGGTGCCCCGGCGCTCACGCAACGAAACATATTCGTCCGCGTCACCAGATAGGCAATCTGATAGCCGCCCCAGCTCTGCCCCTGCAACCCGATCCGATCCGGATCGGCAATACCGCGGTCGATCAGCATCTTCGCGCCGCTCACCACCGCATCGTAGCACGACTGCCCCGGATACCCCGTCCGGTAATGGATATCCGGCATGAAAACCACATAGTCCTGCGAAGTGCAGACCGCCGGAATCACGATCGACCAGCTCGGTTGCGGATGGAGGTGTTTGTGAATATCGTCCGTGTGCGTCTCGTAGAAATAGACGATCACCGGATAACGCCGCGTCGAGTCATAGTCCTCCGGCAGGTAGAGCAGCCCCTCGGCCCGAGCGCCGTTCATATCGTCCCACGCCACGCGCCGCACGCTGCCCCAGCGATAATCCGCCGTCTGCGGATTCGCCTCGCTCACACGCCGGGGCTCTTCCAGACCGAGCCCCGAGAGCCACAAATCCCGATACTCGCTGAAATTCTCCCGCTGCCACAGCAGCACATCCGCCTCTTTCGCCCGCCCCACGAAAGTATACCGGTGACCGTCCATCACCAGCCGCTGCGGTTCGCCGCCGACCGGCAGCCGATAGTAGCCCGCCTCGCGCGACGCCCGGTCGAAGGCCGAGAGCAAAAGGGGCTGCGAAAGGTCGATCGCCGGAGCCTCCGGATCGAGCTCCACATACCGGAAAGCGACGCTGTCGCGCCGTCCCGCACCGCGCGTCAGGCACTCCGGCGCCCGACGCCCCGAAGGATCGGTCGCCCAGAGGTCGAAATTGTCGTAAATCACCGCCCGGCCGTCGGTCGTCCAACCGGCCATCCCTTCGGCCGACGGGTCGTCCGGCATATCGAAACCCTGTTCGTACATCGGATAGGGAATCCGGGCCGAAAGCGACACCTCTGCCTCTCCTTTCCCAGCTGCCGTCGCAGCCGCGCGCCACTCGCCGCGCGGCGCGTCGTACCAGGCGATATACCGTCCGTCGGGCGAGATCGAGGCTTCGGCCTTAGCGGCCCGCGCCACCGGCCGACGCACGCCGGTCGACGTCTCGACGGCATAGAGGTCGCGTTTTCCGGGCGACTCCCACGTGCTGGCCCACTCGTACGGCCCGGCGTCTGTCCCCAGCGCATACCGCGCCCCGTCGGCTTCGGCCAAGGTCACCGAGGGCAGCGACTCGTCGCCGAGCAGTGCCCAGCTCCCCCGCCGCGTGTCGTACACGGCGCGGAAGGTCTGCTTCCGCAGCCGTTCGAGACCGGCCAGCTGCTGGGTCATCAGCAGGGTGTCGGTGTAGCTCCAGAGGTCGAAACGGCTCTTCTCGTCTTCGGGCAAGGTGTCCTTGGGCACCACCCGCGGCGGGCGGTTCATGCCGAACTCCAGCCGTCCCCCTTCGCGCGAAAAACGCAGGGGGCCGAACTCGCTCACCACAAAGCCGTTCGCCGCCCCTTCGGCCGCCACGCGCCGCGGTTTCCGATCTTTGGTATCGAACCAATAAAGGTCGTACCGAGCCCCAGTCGAGGTGGTGTCGGCAGTGACGAGGTAGGCTCCCTGCCGTCCGGCTTCGTCCACGGCGAGTGCCCCGGTTTTACCGATTTTGGCGGCGTAGAGCTCGGTGTCTCGCCCGTCGTTCCAAGCCCGGACGCTCCGCAGGCTGTCGCCTTTCAGGGTGTAGAGCAAGAGCCGCCCGTTCCGCGAGAGGCGAAAGCTCTCCACGCTGTCCACCACGGTACTGTCGCCGCCGGACAAGGCGTCCCACAACACCAACCGGTTGAATTTCTTCGGTTTGGGCGCTTTTTTGGCCGCCTCGGAGGTATCTTTCGCGGGCACCACTTCGTAGAGGTAGGCGACCACGCCGCTCCCGTCCCGATCAGCGGTCTGAAAACTTTTCAGCCGGGGCACGACGATCCGATCGCGGGAGCCGAGCGCAGCCAACACCAGGGTATCGGGCCGTTTCCGGTCGGCTTTGGTTTTGTCGATCTGCTCGCGCCGCTGCTGGGCACGTGTCGGAACGACTTTCGCGGCCACCCACGGCGCTCCGGAGGAACCGAACAACCGGGCTCCGGAGGCGCGGTGCAGGGTATCGGCTTTGCTCGAGAGGGCATCGTACACGACGGTCTGTCCGTCGCCCCGGGCGGGGTTCAGACCGTACACGACCCACCGGCCGTCGTCGCTGATCCGGGGGGCTACGATCTGCTTCCAGCCGTCGAAAACTTCCCGATCCAACATTTTCTTCCGGGCCTGTGCCCCTGTGGCCCACAAGCCCAACAGGGCTGCGGCCATCGCCCAACGCCATCCGTTTTTCTTCATCCTGTTTATCGTATTTTGATTTTTGTAATCCTTTACACCTAATTCTATCCCGACTTCTCCGTCCGCGCGCCTTGGGAAATCTTGTCAAAACGTGCCAGCACATTTTGACGATTTCCCTCTTAAGGCGTGGCGCGCGATCTGGTCATTGCCCCGGCTGGTACTGTTCTCTTTGTGAACAAAGAGAACCAGAAAAACTTTAGACGGATGCTGACGCATCCTCCAGCTGCCGGTCACCCAAATCTCGGTATTTTCTTTGGGTACCTTTCTTTCAAGAAGGTACGGTTCCCTCCAGCACAAAGAACGGGACAGATAAGCCCATCAGCCGACCCGTTCGACCTCGCCCAGCTCCACGAACCACAGGTAACCCTCCACCCGCTCGTATCCCATCTCGCGCAGCAGCGACATGTACTCCTCCACCTGCCGCCCATAGCCCGGCTTCCGCAGCGCCCCGAACTTATAGTCCACCACCACCGCCTGCTCGCGCCCCCGCGTCATCACCCGGTCGGGACGCCGGACACCCTGTCCCGCGATAATCTCCCGCTCGCTGTGCACCACCTCCCACTCCGGCGAGAACCACTCCGCCACCACCGGATCGCACAACGCCGCCGCAGCCCGCTCCCGCAACAACCGCTCCTCCTCGTCCGAGACGATCTCGCCGGCCGTCCGCATCCGCTCGATCGCAGTCCCGACCCCCTCGGGCCCCGCCGTCAGCTCGAACAAACGGTGCATCAACACCCCGTATCGCCGCGGCGACACCGCCTCCCGGTCGGTTCCGAAGTAGCGATCCGACCGCCACCGTGCCCGCACCCGCTGGCCCGCGTCGTGAGACGGAAAGTCCTCCAGCTCGATCCCCCCCTCGGAAACTCCCTTCCCCGGACTGCCCGCCGAAGGTGCCGGCCCCCGTTCGCCGAAAGTATAAAAAATTCCCTCCCCGACGCCATCCGGCAGAACATAACGCTCCTCGCCCAACGCCTCGACCTCCGGCAAAACCGCGTCGATCAGACGCGACACCCGCGCCGTGCCCTGCGCCTGCGGATCGTACATCACGTAGAGCTCCCGCTCGGCCCGCGTCAGGGCCACATAGAGCAGGTTCAGGTTGTCGACATGGGCATAGACACTCTCGCGGTAGTAAGCCTCGGAAAAGTGCGACTGCTCCATGATTTTTTTGTACCCCACCGGCACGGTGCCCAGCTCGGCAAAGCGGTCGGCCCCGACGCCCGACGCAGCCGTCCAGAGGGTCGTCCGACCCGCCTTGGGCAGCAGTTCCCAGTCGCAGTAAGGCAGCACGACGCACGGAAATTCCAGCCCCTTCGCCTTATGAACAGTCATAATAGTGATAGCGTCCTGTTCAGAAGGGAGATAGACCGTCTTCCGCACCCCCTTCTCGCGCCACCACTCGAGCCACATCGGCAGGTCGGGCAAGGCCTGTTTTTCATACGAGAGCATCGCCTGGTAGAGCGCCTGGAGAAAAGCGGTCGCTTCGCGCCGCCGCCCGAGCCCGTATCGCTCGATGATCCGTTCCAGCCCCTCGGTCAGGGAGTTCCGGAGCAGGCTCCCGATAAACGTGCCCTCCTCCTCGGACAACGGCGCGCCGTAAGGGCGTTCCAAAAATGCGTTGTACTGGGCCCGGGCGACGGTATCCTCGCCGGAGACGGCCAGCGCGAAAAGGGTCATCACGAACCCTACGGCAGGCGAGCTGCTGAGCAGCAACGCCTCCTGACTCACAATCGGATAGCCGGCTTCGAGCAGCACGTCGGCCACCATCGGAGCCTCGTAGTTGTTCCGCACCAGCACGGCGATGTCGCGCAAGGCATAGCCGCGGGCCAGCATATCGGCCACGCGGGCGGTCAAAAGCGCTCCGACCTGCTCGCGCGGAGCGGGAATCACCTCGGCATACCCCTCGGGCGACCGCAACAGCTTGCCCGGGGCACATCGCTGTTCGAACCGTTCGTAGGAGCGTCGCAGCATCCCGGCCCCCGACCGCACGGCTGGAGGAGCTTCGGCCAGCAGCTCCTCCAACTCGGCGGCGTCCCGCTCCACGATGCTCCGCATCAGGAGGTTGTTGAAAGCGATGATGTTCCGTTCGCTGCGCCAGTTGGTATCCATCGGTACGGGCTCGGCCAGCGCGCCGGCAAAGCGCGTTTCGGCCTCGGCCCCCAAAATCCGCCAGTCGCCGCCCCGCCACCGGTAGATGGACTGTTTCACATCGCCGATCAGCATGACGGCCTCGCCCTCGTTTTCGGCTAAAGCGTTGTCCAACAGCGGAATGAAGTTCTCCCACTGCTTGGCCGATGTGTCCTGGAATTCGTCGATCATGTAGCGCGAGTAGGCGTTTCCGACCTTCTCGTAGATGAACGGAGCGTCGTTGCCGGTCACCAGCCGGTGGATGAGGGCAGCGGTCTGGTCGATCATCACGAGGTTCCCCTCGGCGGCCACAGCGCGCACTTCGCTTTCGAGCCGCGACAGCAGGAGGCTCCGCGAGAGGTTCTCGCGCACCAGCTCGCGCGAGTTGACGTCCCGAATCAGCCGGTCGACGCCGTCGCGCACCTCCTGTAACAGGGGCATCAGAGCGGGTTCCAGGGCTTCGATCCGCTCGCGGGCGGGGGCGCGTTTGGTGCTCCATGTTTCGACGCTCTCAACGGCCTGCCGGAACCGCAATCCATAAGGCTTCGGCGCGTCGGCTTCGGCAAGCTGGAAGAGGTAGCCGGCAAAACTCATCCGCTTATAGGGAAAGTCGTCGAGGGTCAGCCCGGCGGCGGTAATGAGCTCCACAGCACGCCGGGCGGTCTCTTTCACCTGTCCGAAGCGCAGTTCGATGTCGCGCACGATCTCATCGAACACCCCGACGAGTCGTTTGAAGGCTCCGGAGTCGGGCACGTAGCTCTCTTTGAAGAGCTCGCCGCCGATTCGCACGAGGTCGGATCGCACGTCCCAGCTGCGTCCCTGTTCGGCGCGTTCGTCGAGGAGCCGGTTCACGGCCTCCCGCACGGCGGGTTCGGCGGCTGTCCGCTCCAGCAGCCGGTCGATGGCGGCGTCCAACACCCATTCGCGGTCGATCTCGACGGTGTAGTCGAAATCGAGCCCCAGTTCGCGGAAAAAGGCGCGGGCGACGCGTTGGAAAAATTTATCGATGGTGGAGACGGCGAACCGGGAGTAGTCGTGCAGGATCAGGCTCCGGGCCGCACCGGCGTTCCGGACAATGGTGCTCCGGGTGAGGCCGGTCTCGCGCATCAGCTCGCGCAGATAGGGCACCTCCGGTTCGCCGCCTTCAGGCTCTTCGGCGGGAGCGGAGGCGAGGGCGTGGAGGCTCTCGACGATCCGCCGCTTCATCTGCTCGGTGGCCTTGTTGGTGAAGGTCACGGCCAGGGTGCTCCGGTAGAGAGAGGGGTCGCGGACGACGCCTTTTATATATTCGTAGGCCAGCCGGTAGGTTTTTCCGGAACCGGCGGAGGCTTTCAGTATCTTGACCTGACCCATGTGTTTTTCGGAGGGGGTATCTGCTTGTATGCAAGGGGTTTTCGGGGCGGAAAGCCGGCCTGTCGGGGTAGAGGTATCTTTGGAGGGTACAGGCGGCCCGGTTCGAGTGCCGAGCGGCACTGCCCCGGGCTACCGCCATCGGGATACGGGGGCGTTATGGAACGTCGGCAACAGTGGTTACAGCTGGGGTTCCACGTTCGACGGGAACAATGGCATGCACTGGAGTTTCCGAGCGACGTGGCTCCATCCCAACGATTCGTACCACCGTGCTTACGGTTTTCAGTTGCGTTGCCTCTCGGAATAAACGACGCGGGCCCGCGGTGGGCAAGGGGCTGGAGCTACCCTAATTAGGTGACTCTACCCTATTTCAATTTGACTTTGCGGACGGACGCCCGGGAGGCACCGCAACTATCGACGCGGAGCGGCGTGTTGCGGGCCGCCCGTGGGCAGGCGTCCGGCCCGCGCGACCCGTTGGGTCGCAAAAGCAACACCCCCATTCACCCCTTGACCAACAACAGCAGTCGCCGCCAGCGGAGAGCAGCAACGAGCCCCGACGAGTTGCAGCCCACCGCGTGGGGTGGCGGCGAACTGCGCGGCTCAAAGAGCCGCACGAGCACCGCATCCATTCACCGCCCCCATTCTGCGAAGTTCGTCCTCGGGCGCGCTACTCGCTCTCAGTTCAAGCGGCCGAAGCTTGCGGGGCCCACAGCAACGTGAGTTGCGGGCCTCCGCGGCGGGAGGCTTCGGCCCGCGCGACTCTGCGAGTCGCAAGAGCATAGCCCAATCCACGGCCCAAAGCTCGCCCCAGTTCTCCGCCCCGTGTCAGCCTCACTGCGGCTCCGCTTTCGCTCCGCCGCGTTTCCGCGCGCCTTGCGCGATTCATTCTATTTCGGCTCACCGCCGAAACAGTTGAATCGCTTCTTTAGGTGTCGGCGCGCATCTGTCCTACGGGAGGGTACTGCCCTTACGCCGGGCGGGCGGTGCCTCCCGGCACTCGGAATGGGCAGTCTCGGCCCAAATCTTCGCCCTGTTCTTTATCCGCGCGCGGGCAGCCGGTTAAGCCCCGCCCTAAGCCCGATCGCGGATGAACTTCTCGCTCACCACCACCCGCACCGCACGCTCGATGATCTGAAACTCGAAATCGGAATACCCCAGTATCTCGCCGTCGATCTCCAACCGAACCGGACGATCCGCCCGCACCTCGATCCGCCCCCCGCGAAACAGTCGAATCTGCGGAATATCGTAAATATTGCCCGTGTAAACCACCCGGAACCGCCGGAACAACCGCACCCGATTCATATTCGGAATCACCGTGAGGTCGAACAGCCCGTCGTCCGCAATGGCATTCGGCGTCTGCGAAAGCCCCCCCGCCGTGTACTTGCAGATGCCGACCGTGCCGGTGAACAACCGTCCGTGAAAGACCTCCTTGCCATCCACCGCGATCCGCACACGACGCGCCCGATAGCGAATCGCTTCGCGAAAAACACTGAACAGATAGATCCACCGCCCCCGATACCCCCTCTCCTTGAGCCGGTTGAAACCTCGACAAACCGCCGCGTCGTAGCCGAACCCCGCCACATTGGCCAGATACCTGACCTGATGCACCTTCGACTCGTAATAGCTGACCCGCCCGACATCTTGCAGGAACGAGCGGCTCTCGCGAATCGAACGAATCGCATCCACATAATTCCGCGGAATACCGAACATCCGAATCCAGTCGTTCCCCGTCCCCACCGCAATCACAGCCATCAGAATATCGGTCGTCGGACAAGACTGCTGGATGAAGAAGCCGTTCACCGTCTCGTGAATCGTCCCGTCGCCGCCCACCACGATGATCCGCCGATAGCCCTGCCGCACCGCCGCCACGGCCAACTCCGTAGCGTGGTACTTGCGCAGCGTGAACATGGCATCCACGGCAATCCCCTCGTCGCGCAACAGGCCGCTGATCTGCGGCCAGTCGGTCAGCCCGCGGCCGCTCCCGGCCACCGGATTGACGATGGCCGCCCAGCGCTGCGATATGTCGAACGATTCGTTCATGCCGTAAAGAAACGCTACCGGATCACCTCGACCGGCATATAGACCACCTCCTCGCCCCCATTCCCCTCGCCCCGCACCAGCCGGAGCAACCGCTCGATCCCGCCGTTCACCATCACGGGATAATCCTGTCGGATCGCCGCACAATGAGGCATCCGGTGCACGAACTCCAGCACGTCGTTCGTCGGGTCGAAAAAGACCGCCGCAGCCGCAGCCCCCTCCTCCGCTTCCGTCGCCGCCCGGCAGAGACTGTCCAAACGCGCCATCCCGCCGATACTGTTCGCCTCCGCCAAGGTCGTCCCCGAGAGGAAAACCACTCCGTTGATCGGCAGCTGCGCCTCGTCCGTCAGAAAATCGGTCGCCTGCTTCCGCCCCGTCGCCGGCACATCGCCCGACCACAAGAGAGCCGCCGTGTCCGGCACCTCGGGCAGGAATCCCGCCAACCGCTGCTCCATAGCCGCATCTCCCTCGACCCCGCCGAACAGACCGATCCCCGTCGCCGCCCGACCCCCTTCGGCACAAAGCTCCCGCAGGGTAACCGCCGCCAGCTCGCCGGCAGCCGTCTGGTCGGAACCGATATAGAAGCTCCGCGCGCTGCCCGGCGCATCCGAGTCGAACGTCCCGACAAAGACCCCCGCCGCCACGGCAGCGTCGATCGCCCCACTCAACTCCGCATCCGAAGCGTCGATACAACTCAACAGAATGCCATCCACCCCCGCCTGAACGAGCTTGTCGATCAGCTCGGCCTGCGAAGCGGCCGTCGGGCGATACGAAACATCCCACCGCACCGCCACATCATACCTCTCCCGCGCCGCCAGCGCCGCCGCCTTGGCCAGCGCCACCGACGCGTCGTCCACCTTGGGCACCACGGCAAAGGTCGTCTTCCGTTCCGGCGTGTGGTCGCACGACGAAAAAACGCTCCCCAGCAGCACAGCTACCCAGAAAATCGTATACAGACGGGCCGATTTCATACGATTACGCATTCAACTTTGCCTTAATCAGGTCGATCGCCGCCGTGATCGCCGCCTCGATCCCGTCGCCGCTCTTCCCGCCCGCCGTCGCGAAGTGAGGCTGACCGCCGCCGCCGCCCTGAATCAGTTTGGCCGCCTCGCGCACGATGGCCCCGGCATTCAAGCCCGCCTCCACCGCCGAATCGCTCAACGCCACGGTCAGGGTCGGTTTCCCGCCGAACACGCTCCCGAATACCACCGCCCCGTTGCCGATCCGCCCGCGCAGCCCCAAAGCGATGTTTTTCACCGACTCCGGCATAATATCCAGTTGTCTCGAAATCAGGCTGAAATCGCCGAACGGCTCGGCAAAATCCATCAGTTTTTCGACCATAAACCGGTCGCGATCCTGCCGCACCTGAGCGATCTGTTTGCCCATCTCGGCATTCTCTTCCGTGAGTTTCTTCAGCGCCGCCACCACCTGATTGGTGCGCAAAGCGGCCATAAACTCCTTAATCACATCGTTCTGCTGTTCGCACAGCTCCTCCGCCGCCCGTCCCGTGACCGCTTCGATCCGCCGGATACCGGCCGAGCTGGACTCTTCGGAGACGATCCGGAACAGGCCGATATTCCCCGTCGCCGGCACGTGCAGCCCCCCGCACAACTCCACCGAATGGCCGTACTTCACCACCCGCACCGTGTCGCCGTACTTCTCGCCGAAGAGCATCATCGCCCCCAGCTCCTTGGCCTGCTCCATCGTGCAGTGGCGGTTCTCTTCGAGCACGAAGTTGGCGCGGATCGCCGCGTTGACCCGACGTTCCACTGCCCGCAGCTCCTCATCGGTCATCTTCTGGAAGTGCGAGAAGTCGAACCGCAGGTATTCCGGCGTCACGAGCGACCCTTTCTGTTCGACATGCGGCCCGAGCACCTCGCGCAAAGCATGGTGCATCAGGTGGGTCGCCGTATGGTTGGCCGCCGAGGCCATCCGCCGGTCGGTATCGACGAAGGCTTCAAACGTTGCCCCGAGATCGGTCGGAAGGGCCGACGCGATGTGCACCGTCAGGTTATTCTCCTTCTTCGTATCGGTAATCACCGTCCGTTCGCCCGTCGCCGGATCGAGCAGATAGCCGGTATCGCCGACCTGCCCCCCCATATTCCCGTAGAAGGGAGTATAGTCCAAAACGATCTGATAATGACTCTTCCCCTTGGAAGTCACCCGCCGATACCGGGCGATGTGCACCCCTTTATAAGTGGTATGGTCGTAGCCGACGAACTCCGACCGTTCGACCGGCAGCACGTCGACCCAGTCGTCGGTTTCGACCGCCGAAGCGTTCCGCGACCGGTTTTTCTGCGCCTCCAGCTCCCGTTCGAACCCCTCGATATCCACCTTCACCCCCTGTTCCGAAGCGATCAGCTGGGTCAGGTCGATCGGGAATCCGTAGGTGTCGTAGAGCGTAAAGGCGTCCGTCCCGCCGATCGTGCGCTCCGCCCCCGAAGCGGGCAGCTTCTTAATAATGGAGTCGAGCAGGTTGATCCCCGTGGCCAGCGTCCGCAGAAAGGAGCTCTCCTCTTCGGAAATGACCTTTTCGATCAGCTGCTGCTGGGCTTTCAGTTCCGGGAACTGCCCCCCCATCTGCGCCACGAGAGTCGGCACGAGGCGGCAGATGAACGGTTCGGTGAACCCGAGGTAGGTGTAGCCGTACCGCACCGCCCGCCGCAAGATGCGCCGAATGACATACCCCGCCTTCACATTGCCGGGCAGCTGTCCGTCGGCGATGGAGAAGGCGATGGCCCGCAGGTGATCCGCAATCACGCGCATGGCGATGTCCTTCTTCTCCTCCTTGCCGTATGAGACCCCGGCCATCCGGGCCAGCTCCTGCAACAAGGGCTGGAACACGTCGGTGTCGTAGTTCGATTTCTTGCCCTGGATCACCATACAGAGCCGCTCGAAACCCATCCCGGTATCGACATGACGCGCGGGCAGCGGCTCCAGCGAGCCGTTTGCCTTGCGGTTGAACTGCATGAAGACGAGGTTCCAGATTTCGATCACCTGCGGGTGGTCTTTGTTGACGAGGCTGGCCCCGTCGACCGCCTGCCGTTCGGCATCGTCGCGCAGGTCGAAGTGGATCTCGGAACACGGCCCGCAGGGGCCCGTATCGCCCATCTCCCAGAAGTTGTCTTTCTTGTTCCCCCGCAGGATATGCGAGGCGGGGAGCCGCTCGGCCCAGAAATCGTAGGCCTCCTGATCGAACGGCACGCCTTCGTCGGGCGAGCCCTCGAAGACGGTGGCATAGAGCCTGTCGACGGGCAGTTTATACCGTTCGGTGAGCAGTTCCCAGGCCCAGGCGATGGCCTCTTTCTTGAAGTAGTCGCCGAAGCTCCAGTTGCCGAGCATCTCGAACATGGTGTGGTGGTAGGTGTCGTGGCCGACCTCTTCGAGGTCGTTGTGTTTGCCGCTCACGCGCAGACACTTCTGGCTGTCGGCGACCCGCGGCGACTGGGCGGGCTGGTTGCCGAGGAAGATGTCTTTGAACTGGTTCATCCCGGCGTTGGTGAACATCAGCGTGGGGTCGTTCTTGACGACCATAGGCGCGGAGGGCACGATACGGTGCTGTTTTTCGCGGAAAAAGTTGAGAAAGGTCTGGCGGATTTCGTTGGAGTTCATCTGGTATTGAGTTCTCTTTTCGTGTTTTATCGGTTCATCTGTCCTGTGGAGATCTCCACAACGGGAACAATTTACAAAAATACGATATTTTTCGATTCGGTCGTTTCGCGAGGCTTCGGAAGGGTTTTTCGGGCCTTTCGAAGGCGGAGCGGTTTGCATGGGGTAGCTTTCGGGAAGAGGCTGTCGGTTACTTGGGGTAGCTTTGGGGTAGACACGGCCTGTTGTTTGGGGTAGACACGGCCTGTTGTTTGGGGTAGACACGGCCAGTAAAACACCCTGTGCGTCCCCTCCGCATCCGGAGGCTGCGGGCCACGGGGACTCAGCTACTCGCTTTCGACCCAGATTCCAGCCCAAAGCCCGGCCAAAAGCAAAGCCCAAAGCACAGTCCACACCACAGCCCCATTCTCAGCCCAGCGCGGCGGGAAAACCGACTACGGTTTTCCCGCCCGAAGAACGAGCACAGCCCAAAGCTCGCCCCAGTTCTTTGCCCTGTGTCCGCCTCACTGCGGCTCCGCTTTCGCTCCGCCACTTTTTCGCGCGCCTTGCGCGATTCATCTATATTCGGCTTACTGCCGAAATAGTTGAATCGCTCCTTTAGGCGGCGGCGCGCGGCTGTCCTACAGGAGGGGACTGCCCTTACGCCGGGCGGGCGGTGCCTCCCGGCACTCGGAATGGGCAGCCTCTACCCCCGTTCTTCGTCCGCGCGCTGGCGGAAATCTTATTCAAACGCGAAACACGCGTTTGAATGATTTCCTTATCCAGCAGTCGCGCGCGGGCAAGCTTTGCCCCGCCTAAAACTGCCCTGCGCGGGCAGCGTCCGGGTGACCCCGGCGGGACGGGAAATGCTCCGCATTTCCACTTTTCTGCTCGACCTAAAGCTTCGCCCCGTTCGCTACTCAAACCCACACCCCTCAACCGTGGCACAATTTCTGCTCAAAACCCTGTACCTATATCACCTAATCCGTCACACCCATGAAAACCAGATCATTCTTTCCGACCCTGCTGCTCGGACTCCTGTTCGTGCTGCTCGTGCTGCCCCACGCCCTGCCCGCCTCCGCAGGCCGAAACAACGACCGCAAAACCCGGCGAGCCGAACAAGCCGCCGCCACCGCCCGCTCCGTAGACTCCATCCTCCGCAGCGAACGGTTCCTCTTCGTCCCCAACCGCGTCGTCACCCAGATCACAGGCATCCCCTACGCCAACCTCAACACCTACTACGAAGTCGCCGTCACCCCCGACAGCCTCGTGTGCAGCCTCCCCTACTACGGCTACGTCTACAACACCATCTACAACCCCGACCGGTCGCCCTTCTTCTTCACCGCTCCCGACCCCGCCATCCGCGTGGAGAATCTCCCCGCCGGGAAACAGAAAGGATGGATCGTCATCGGCGCCCATGAACGCTCCAACCACCGCAGCTACATCCTCACCTTCGAAATCTTCGACACCGGCGAGACCTCGCTCACCATCCAGGGCTCCGGCACCCAGCACCTCCAGTTCCTCGGCACCCTGCGACCCCTGCCGGCCGGAGAACCCGCCGCCAACCGGCCCGAAATCCGATAGCGCCCGCACCCCGCTCGAAAAAAACACGAAAGAAAAAAATTACTTACCTTTGTTTCCTGCAAAGTGTCCGAAATCGGGCCCCCTTGACCGCGGGAGACCGCAACCCCATCGAAACGAATGAACGAAAATACCCAAACCCTCCTCCGCACCATCGTCCACGCCATGCAGGACAAGAAAGCCGACCGGATCGTCAGCCTCGACCTCACCGCGCTGGACGGAGCCGTCTGCGACGCCTTCGTGATCTGTCAGGCCGAATCCACCACCCAGGTCGCCGCTATCACCGCGGGAGTCGAGGAGCTCACCCTCCGGGAGATCGGCGAAAAACCCTACCGGATACAGGGGCTCGACAATGCGCTGTGGGTGGCCATGGACTACGGGAACGTCATGGTACACATCTTCCAAAGCGAGATGCGCGACTTCTACCGCCTCGAAGAGCTCTGGGCCGACGGAGAACTGACCCGGCACGAAGACCAGTATTAAAGATACGAAGCATACTAACCGCACACAAAAAACGCATATCCGTGCCCGCTTGCGGCACACCTCTGATATATGGCAAACGAAAAACGGAATACCTTGCGCCCCAGATTCAATATCTATTGGATGTGGGGCATTATTATAGCCGTCATTCTCGGCTGGGCCTACTTCGGCGAGAGCGGACGGCAGAGTCGGATCAGCTGGGACGCCCTGCGCGACACCCTGATGCCGAGCGGAGACCTGCAACGCGTGCAGATCGTCAATCGCGAAGTGGCCGAAGTGTGGCTCCGGCCGGGCACAGTGGCGAAATACAAAGCACAGGAGCGTTATAAATACATTCCGACCAAAGGGCCGCAATTCTACTTCAACATCGGCTCGCTCGAAAAGTTCGAGAACGACTACCAGGCGGCGCGGGACAGCATCAACCGCAGGACGATCGACGGGACGGCTGCGGGACGGGGGCAGGGCGACGTGCCGGGGCTCACGTTCGAGAACGACAACTCCGGATGGGGGACGCTGTTCTGGCAGGCCTTGCCGTTTATCGCCATCGTCGTCTTCTGGATCATCCTGATGCGGCGGATGTCGGGCGGCGCGGGAGGCGGAGGCGGCGGCGTGTTCAGCGTGGGGAAAGCGAAGGCCAGACTTTTCGACAAGGACAACGACCAGAAAGTCACCTTCAAAGATGTGGCGGGGCTCGAAGAGGTGAAGATCGAAGTGATGGAGGTGGTCGACTTCCTGCGGAATCCGGGGAAATACAGCGAACTCGGCGGGAAGATTCCGAAAGGTGCTCTGCTCGTGGGGCCTCCGGGGACGGGTAAGACCTTGCTGGCCAAGGCGGTGGCCGGGGAGGCCAATGTGCCGTTCTTCTCGATCAGCGGTTCCGATTTTGTCGAGATGTTTGTGGGGGTGGGGGCATCGCGCGTGCGCGACCTCTTCAAGCAGGCGAAAGAGAAGGCGCCGTGTATCGTCTTTATCGACGAAATCGACGCCATCGGACGGGCCCGGTCGAAGAACAGCGGGTGGTCGTCCAACGACGAGCGGGAAAATACCCTCAACCAGCTGCTGACCGAGATGGACGGGTTCGGCACCAATGCGGGGGTCATCATTTTGGCCGCCACGAATCGGGCGGATATTTTGGACAAGGCTTTGCTGCGGGCGGGCCGGTTCGACCGCCAGATCGAAGTCGGACTGCCGGACATCAAGGAGCGGGCCGAGATCTTCGCCGTCCACCTCAAGAAGCTGAAACTCGATCCGGACTTGGACACCGACTTCCTCGCACGGCAGACACCGGGCTTCTCGGGAGCCGATATTGCGAATGTTTGCAACGAGGCGGCGTTGATCGCGGCCCGGAAAAACAAGAAACAGGTCGAACGACAGGACTTTATGGACGCTGTGGATCGGATTATCGGCGGTCTGGAGCGGAAAAACAAAATCCTCACCGACGTGGAACGGCGGGCGATCGCTTACCACGAGGCGGGGCACGCTACGGTCAGCTGGATGCTCAAATGGGCCGATCCGCTGCTGAAAGTGACCATTATCCCGCGCGGAAAGGCTTTGGGAGCGGCGTGGTACCTGCCGGACGAACGGCAGATCACCACACGCGAACAGATGACCCACGAGATCGCGTCGCTGCTCGGCGGGCGGGCTTCGGAGGAACTTACCTTCGGGGAGATATCGTCGGGGGCGTTGAATGACCTGGAGCGGGCGACGAAGCAGGCATACGCGATGGTGGCCTACTACGGGATGAGCCGGGCGGTGGGACACCGGAGTTTTTACGACAGCACGGGGCAGAGCGAGATGGCTTTCGGGAAGCCGTACAGCGAGGAGACCGCCCGGCTGATCGACGACGAAGTCAACACCCTGCTCAAAGAGTGCTACCAACTGGCCAAACAAGTGCTCTGGGAACAGCGCGAAGGGCTTCGGCAGCTGGCAGAGTTGCTGTTGGAACGTGAAGTGATTTTTACGGAGGACTTGGAGCGGATTTTCGGCAAACGGCAGGAGGGGGCGCGGAATCCGCTGGACTCGGTGCAGCCCGCAGCTACCGAAGCGGACAAAACGGAGGCTAAAACGGAGGAGGGCTCGGCGAATGAAAGCTAAGTCTCTGATCACACGCACCGTGAGCGGAATCGTTCTCGTTCTGGTGATGGTGGGCCTGACGCTGGCGTGGTACGATCCGGAGACGGAGCGACCGGGAGGAACGTTCTACCTGCTGTGGACGACACTCGGGGGGCTTACTTTGTGGGAATACTACCGCCTGCTCGCCAAAAACCGGGGCGTTCTCGGCGAGCGGCGGGGGAGATGGACGGTGTGGGGCGGATTGTACATCGCGCAGGCTTTCGTCCTGATCCAGCTCTTGAACCCGATGCTGGTGGTGACGCTGATGACCGTCGTGTGGCTTTCGGACACGGGGGCTTATCTGGTGGGGAGCGCGGTGGGGCGGCATAAGATGGCGCCGGTGATCTCGCCCAAAAAGACGTGGGAGGGGTTTGCGGGAGGGATTCTTTTTGCGGTGGGGACGGCTTTGGTGTGGTACGCGCTCTATTGGAGTCCGGAGACGGGGGCGCTATATGCCGACCTGCGGAACTTGTTCGGAACGGCGGGCGTGGAGAATCCGCTGTGGCTCAGGTTAGCCTGGTTCGGCTTCGGCCTCATCATTGCCCTGGCGGCGACGGGAGGCGACCTGATCGAATCGAAATTCAAACGCGTGATCGGAGTCAAGGACTCCGGAAATATCATTCCGGGACACGGCGGCCTGCTGGATCGGTTCGACGCCTTGTTGCTGGCGGTGCCGGCGGCGTGGGTCTACATCCTGCTGACCGGATTGATCGAATAGGATGAATCAGAGGGGGTCGGGCCCAGCCCGAAACGATACGGAAACGACTATAATCGAACCAGATGCGCAAATATTTACACCGGGAAGGACGACGGATCATCACGACCAGTATTCTTATCGCTCTCGTAGCGGCACTTGCGGCGGTGCGTTTTCTCCCGCTCTGGCTGAGCGGGACGATTGTCTTTTTCATGCTGCTGAAAGTGCTTTTCGTGTGCCGATTTTTCCGGATTCCGGTGCGTCGGGCGGCGTTGGACTGCACGGACGACGCCTGCGTGCTGGCACCGGCCGACGGTCGCGTGGTGGCGATCGAAGAGGTCTTCGAAGAGGAGATTCTCTCCGAGCCGCGGATCCAGGTCTCGATCTTCATGTCGATCTGGAACATCCACATCAACTGGTATCCGGTGAACGGCATCATCGATTACTTCCGGTACCATCCGGGACGTTTTCTGGTGGCCTGGCATCCGAAATCCTCGACCGACAACGAACGGACGACCACCGTGGTACGGACGGCGGGCGGTCATCGGGTTTTGTTTCGCCAGATCGCCGGTTTCGTTGCGCGACGGATCGTGAGTTATTCCTGCGTGGGCGGGACGGCGCAGCGGGGACGCGAGTGCGGCTTTATCAAATTCGGTTCCCGGGTTGACATTTTGTTACCGGTCGGGAGTGAGATTTGCGTGAAATTGGACGAGAAGACCACGGGGATGCGCACCGTGATCGCACGTCTGCCGAAAACCATAAAGACAGCTGATTAAGGTCGAAGCGGCCCATTCCGAGTGCCGGGCAAAGGGTTGGGCTATCGGCAGCGTGAGGATGCGTTAGCATCCGTCTAAAGTTTCTTTGGTTCTTTCTGTTCACAGAAAGAACAGTTCTATCCGGGGCAGTGATCAGACCGCGCGCCACGCCTAAAAAGGGAAATCGTCAAAATGCACTTGTGCGTTTTGACAAGATTTCCCCCGGCGCGTGAACAAAGTGGGGTAGAGGCTGGTAGTTGAAATGCGTAAGCATTTCCCGTCCACGGGACGCGCGGCCCGAGCGCAGTCCCCTCCAACCAAACGCGCGCCACACCTAAAGAAGCGATTCAGCTATTTCGGCATGAGCCGAAATGGAATGAATCGCGCAGGCGCGTGAACGAAAAACGGGGCCGTCGGCAGTTTGAGGATGCGTTAGCATCCGTCTAAAGTTTCTTTGGTTCTTTCTGTTCACAGAAAGAACAGTACCAGCCGGGGCAGTGTCCAGATTGCGCGCCGCCGCCTAAAGAGGGGAATCGTCAAAACTCGCTTGCGTGTTTTGACAAGATTTCCCCAGGCGCGCGGAAACGCGGCGGAGCGACAGCGGAGCCGCAGTGAGGCGGACACGGGGCGGAGAACTGGGGCGAGTTTTGGGCTGTGCCTGTTTTGGGCGGGAAAACCGTAGCCGGTTTTCCCGCCGCGCTGGGCCGAGCGGGGAGCTGAATCATTGGCTGTGCTCTTGCGACCCTTTAGGGTCGCGCAGTTCGCCGCCACCCCGCGCGGCGGACTGCAACTCGTCGGGGCTCGTTGCATTCACCGCTGGCAGCGAACAGCTTAAAAGAGACGAATGGGTCGTGCTTTAGCGGCTCTACGAGGCCAGGCGACAGGCCGAACATGACAGCCGGGCGGTGACTGGGGATAGCTTTTGTGGGTCGGACGCCCGGGAGTGGTCATCGTGGGTAGAGACTGTCAGCAAAAGACGCTGTGCGTCCCTTCCGAGGGGAAGGCATCCGGCCCGGGCGGTTCTGCGAACCGCAGGTTTTCGGCCCCGTTTATTCCGAGAGGCAGCGCAACGGAAAACCATAGCCGCGGTTGTCCGCATAGCTGGGATCGAGCCACGTCGCGTAGAAACCCAAGTTCATGCCATAAGCACCGCTAACCGTGAAAGACCAGTTGAACCCGTAATTGCCGACATTCACCGGCGCGCCCGTATTATAGTTGCGGTAGCCCGGGGCGGGGCCGAACAGCACTCGAACCGGGTAGCCTCTACCCTAATCGGGCACCTCGACCCCAAACAACCGGCGGCCTCAACCAAAAGTCGGCCGACCCCGACAAACCGACAAGACTGCCAGTCGACTCACACCAGCATATAATTGAAACGCCACGTCCAGCACCCGCACGGACAACGGCGAAACCGAACGACGATGAACCCCATATACCGATGGATCGCAGCAGGCGCCGGCCTTTTGGCCGCCGGCTTCCTCGTCTGGTACTTCCAGACCATCGTCTTTTATATCCTCATCGCCGCCGTCCTCTCGCTGATGGGGAAACCCCTCGTCACCGCATTCGGACACCTCCGGATACGAGGCCGCCACATTCCGCGATGGCTCGCCGCCATGGCCACACTGATCGTCATGCTCGTCGTGATCTACATCCTCGCCCGGTGGCTCATTCCCGTCGTGCTCCAGCAGATCAACCAACTCGCCTCGTTCGACATCGACCGGCTCACCGCCGCACTCGGCGAACCCATGCACCAGATCGAAACCTACATCAACACCTTCCTGCCCGACAACAACTTCTCGGCACGAGCCTACCTCGACACCCGGCTCGCCCCCCTCTTCGACAGCGTCAACCTCGGACAATCCATCACCTCGGTCACCGTCTGGGTCGTCGACCTCGCCATCGCCCTCTTCTCCATCAGCTTCATCACCTACTTCTTCCTGAAAGACGACCGCCTCTTTTTCGAAAGCGTCGTCATCTTCTTCCCCTCCAAATACGAAGCCAACATCCGACGCGCGCTCGACTCCACCACCACCCTCCTCGTGCGCTACTTTATCGGCATCTGCATCGAAATGCTCATCAAATTGATCTGCATTACCGTACCCTTGTACCTGATCGGACTGGAATTCAACACCGCCGTAGTCATCGGCGCGATCACCGCCGTGCTGAACGTCATACCCTACATCGGGCCCCTGATCGGCGGGATTCTCGGCTGCATCATCGCCCTGCTCAGCCTCCCGGCCGGAGCGACACCCGGAGCGATCATTTTCCCGATGGTGATCATTCTCGTCGTATTCCAGCTGATCGACAACATCATCCTGCAACCCTACATCTACTCCAGCTCCGTGAAAGCACACCCGCTGGAGATCTTTCTGGTCATCCTGATGGCCGGCTACATCGCCGGCGTGACAGGGATGCTGTTCGCCATTCCGGCCTACACCGTCATCCGCGTCTTCGCCAAAGAATTTTTCAACCACTTCCGGGTGGTACAAAAACTGACGGAAAACATATAACCCCTTTCCGTCCCCGCATAAAGAACAGATACACAGATCACACATGGCAGAAATCAAACAGTTGGAAACCCTGGCCGCACAAGTACGTCGCGACATCGTGCGGATGGTTTCCGGAGCCGCCTCGGGCCATCCCGGCGGTTCGCTCGGAGCCACCGACACCCTCGTCGCGCTCTACTTCGACACGATGCAGATTCCGCAGACTCCGGCAGCCGGAACAGAAAATACCGGAATCGGTGAAGACCTCTTTTTCCTCTCCAACGGACACATCTCGCCCGTTTGGTACAGCGTTCTGGCACGGAAAGGATATTTCCCAGTGTCGGAGCTGTCCGGCTTCCGGAAACTCGGAACGCGAGTGCAGGGACACCCCACGCCGGCAAAAGGATTGCCCGGTGTGCGGGTCGCCTCCGGATCGCTCGGACAGGGACTCTCCGTGGCGCTGGGGGCGGCGCTGGCCAAGCGGCTCTCGGGAGATGCGGAACACCGCGTTTTCGTCATGATGGGCGACGGCGAGCTCGAAGAGGGACAGATTTGGGAAGCGGCGATGTTCGCCGCGGCGCGAGGCATCGACAACGTGGTCGGCATCGTGGACATGAACGGCCAGCAGATCGACGGCACCTGCGACACGGTGCTGGGGATGGGATGCGGAGCGCAACTGCGGGCGAAGTGGGAGGCATTCGGCTGGACGGTGCTGGAGATGGACGGACACGACATGCGCCAGGTGGTCGAAACGCTGCGCTATGCCCGGAACGAGGCGTGCGGACACGGGAAACCGGTGGTGATTCTGGCACGCACGGTGATGGGCTGCGGGGTGGATTTCATGGCCGGGACGAACGAATGGCACGGCAAGGCTCCGGACGCGGCACAGACGGAACGGGCCCTGGCACAGTTGCCGGCGACAGAGCTGGGGGACTATTGAGGCGGAAAAAAGCGAAAGAGCCACACGGCCCCGAAATCAAACCACTAACACAGAACCTACATACACCATGAGACCCTATACCATCACAGGGAAAAAAGATACCCGTTCCGGATTCGGCGACGCCATGACCCTGCTCGGAGAGACCGACCCGCGAGTCGTCGCCCTCTGCGCCGACCTCACCGGATCGCTGAAACTCAACACCTTTGCCAAGGAAAACCCCGACCGCTTTTTCCAGGCAGGGATTGCCGAAGCCAATATGATCAGCGTCGGCGCCGGCTTGGCGTTGGGCGGAAAGGTGCCGTTCGTGACCACCTTCGCCGCGTTCGCCACCGGACGCGTCTACGACCAGATCCGGCAGAGCGTCGCCTACTCCTGCACGAATGTCAAAATCGCGGCTTCGCATGCCGGAATCACGCTGGGGGAAGACGGAGCCACGCACCAGATCATGGAAGACATCGGGCTGATGAAAATGCTGCCCAATATGGTCGTCATCAACCCGTGCGACTACAACCAGACCAAAGCTGCCACACTAGCGGCGGCGGCTTATCAGGGGCCGGTCTATCTGCGTTTCGGCCGGCCGACGGAGCCGATCTACACGCCGGCGGACGAACCGTTCGAGATCGGTCGGGCCGTCCGGTGGAGCGAGGGTAAGGACGTGACGATTCTGGCAACCGGCCATCTGATGTGGCGGGCGATTCAGGCCACCGAACAGCTCGAACGGGAGGGGATCGGTGTAGATTTGCTGAACATCCACACGATCAAACCGTTGGACACGGAAGCTATCCTCGCTTCGGTGCGAAAGACCGGCTGTGTCGTCACGTGCGAAGAGCACATGATCAACGGAGGCTTGGGGGATAGCGTGTCACAGCTGTTAACCCAGAATCAGCCTGTGCCTCAGGAGTATGTGGCGGTCAACGACCATTTCGGCGAGAGCGGAACTCCGGAGGAATTGTTGGTCAAGTTCCATCTTGACACGCCGGACGTCATAGCTGCCGTTCGCCGGGTGATGGCACGGAAAAAGTAGGCGCTGGATACCGGATAAGCACGTTGAGTTTCGGCGTGCTGAGGTTCGCCCCGGGCTACCGCTACTACCCCTTGGGCGCGCTGAGCGACATGGGCTACGGTGGTTTCATCTAGTCTTCCATTACAAGCGACACCTACGGCCTGCACTTGAGTTTCGGCACGACATGGTTCTTTTCCAGCGTTGCGGATCGCCGCACCTACGGTCTTCAGTTGCGTTTATTCCGAGAGGCAACGCAACTGAAAACCGAGGTTACGACCGTTTGTGCCGCTGGGGTAGAGCCACGTCGCATTGAAGTTCAAGTCTATACTATTAGTCCCGCTGATTGCAGATGCCCAACTGCATCCGTAGCTGCCGACTTCGCCCAGTGTGCCCGATCCGGCATAGCGATAGCCCGGGGCGGAAAAGGCTGACAAAAAGAGGGCGTCGTTCCGCAGAACGACGCCCTCGCTCATATTTAAGGCCCCGAGAAACGTCCGTAAGCCTCGGAAAACGACCGGCCTAAACCAATGCGTGTCCCGTCATCTCAGCCGGCTGAGGCAGGCCCATGATCTTCAGCACCGTCGGCGCCAAGTCCGCCAATACACCGTCATGCACCGCTTTGATGGAATCCGAAACCACGATCAACGGCACCGGATTCAACGAATGCGCCGTATTCGGCGTCCCGTCCGCATTCACCGCATTGTCCGCATTCCCGTGGTCAGCACAAATCAAGATCGTATAACCCGCTTCCCGAGCCGCTGTCACCACCTTTTCGGCACACTCGTCCACCGCACGAACCGCCTTCTGAATCGCGTCATAGACCCCCGTATGCCCCACCATATCGCCGTTCGCGAAGTTCAGGCAGATGAAGTCCGGCGCCTCGGACCGAATGTCGTTCACCAACGCGTCAGCCACCTCGTAAGCGCTCATCTCGGGCTGCAAATCATAGGTCGCCACCTTCGGCGAGTTGATCAGGATGCGTTTTTCCCGCTCGAACGGTTGCTCGCGGCCGCCGTTGAAGAAGAAGGTCACGTGAGCGAACTTTTCGGTCTCGGCAATCCGCAACTGCGAAAGCCCCTGCTTCGATATCCACTCGCCGAGCGTGTTTTCCACATTCTCCTTGTCGAACAGAATATGCAACCCCCGGAACGACGAGTCGTAAGGAGTCATCGTACAATAGTAGAGCGGAATGGTCGTCATCCCCTGCTCCGGCATGTCGCACTGGGTCAGCACCTGGGTCAGCTCCTTGGCGCGGTCGTTCCGGTAGTTGAAGAAGATGACCATATCCCCCTCTTCGATCAAACCGATCGGCGCCCCGGCCGCATCGGTCAGAGCGATCGGTTTGATAAACTCGTCGGTCACCCCTTCGGCATACGACGCCTCGACTGCCGCCACCGCGTCGGTCGCCTTCGCCCCAACTCCCTTGACAATCAAATCGTAAGCCTCTTTGACCCGTTCCCACCGTTTGTCGCGATCCATGGCGTAGTAGCGTCCGATCACACTGGCAATCTTTCCGGTCGACTTCGCCATGTGTGCCTCCAACTCGCGCAAGTATCCCGCTCCGCTCTTGGGGTCGGTGTCGCGACCGTCCATAAAGGCATGGACGTAAGTATCCGAAATCCCGTAGTGTTTCGCGATGTCGCACAGCGTAAACAGGTGTTCCAGCGAGCTGTGCACTCCCCCGGCTGAAACGAGTCCCATAAAATGGACTTTTTTGCCGTTGGATTTGGCATATTCGAAAGCGGCGACGATCTCCGGATTCTTCATAATGGAGCCGTCTTTCGCCGCGCGGTTGATCTTCACGAGGTCTTGGTAGATGATGCGCCCGGCACCGATATTCTGGTGTCCCACTTCGGAGTTCCCCATCTGTCCGTCGGGCAGTCCGACGTTTTCGCCGCTGGTGAGCAGTTCGGCATTGGGATAGCTTTGCATCAACGAGTCGATGAATTTCGGATGGGTCGAGAAGATGGCGTCCCGCGACGAGTGGTCGCCTTTCCCCCAACCGTCGAGGATCATCAGTAAGACTTTGTTTTTCATTTCGTTATGTGGTATTTATTTTTATTTTCCTAACAGCCCGAATCCTAGTCGAAGGACTGCATCCCGAGTCGGGAGATATCCTGAAGCCGTTGCTGCTGGGGCATCCCGAGCTCCATGAAGAAGTAGTTGATCGGATCGACCGGCCGCCCCCGATAGTGCACCTCGTAGTGCAGGTGAGGCGCGAACGAAAGGCCCGAATTCCCCGAAAAAGCGATGATATCCCCCCGACTCACCCGCCGGCCCGGCTCGACCGTCACCTTGTCCAGATGCGAGTAGACGGTCTGATAGCCGTTCCCGTGGTCGATCGTCAGGCTGAGCCCCGAAGTCTGTCCCCGGGTCTGCAAGCTCTGTACCGTGCCGTCCGCCGTGGCGAAGACCGCCGAACCCGCCGGCACCGAGTAGTCCACTCCGTTATGCTGCGACATGGTCTTGAAAAACGGATGCACCCGCTCGCCGAACGATGCGGTGAGGAGTTTCAGCTGCCGGTTGTCGACCGGCTGGATCGCCGGCGTGGAGAGCGCCCGGGCGACATCCCGGGCCACCCGCTCGTGCAACCGCTCCGTGGTGGCGTCGTAGTTCGAGACCCGCTGATACAGCAGCCCGAGGTGTTCGTCGAAATAGTTCCCCAACTCCTTGTTGGTCATCCCGTCGAGGCGTGTCCGAAAAGCGATGCCCCGCTGCCGATCCTCTTCGGCCCGGGTCGCCGGATCGGCCTCGAAAAGAATCTTATAGACGCTCCTGTCCCGTTCCGAGACGTTTTCCAGAATCTCCTGCAACATGGCGTACCGCTGTTCCAAAGCGCGGTACTCTTTTTCGATCTTCGCGGTGCTTTTCTTGAGTTCGTACTCGATCGGGGTGTCGAAAAAGAGGGAGAAGACGACGAAATAGATCACCGCCACGGCCAACCCGCTGAAGAACCGGAAGGTCCATGTCACCAGTTTCTTGCGCCGCCGGGGACGGGTCGAATTATGTACCGGGTTCTTACTCATCGAGTTCGTAAATGGTGGCCTTGGCCGATTCGGTAATGGTGCGGAACTCTTCTTCGCTCATATCGCGACTGATGTAGTTGATCGGATTGACGGGGCGTCCGCGGTAGATCACTTCGTAGTGGAGGTGAGGCCCGGTGGAGCGTCCCGTGCTGCCGACTTCGCCGATCAGCTCGCCGCGTTTGACGAGTTGTCCCGGTTTGACGAGGCTTTTGCTGAGGTGGGCATAACGCGTGCGGTAGCCGAATCCGTGGTCGATCACGATCTGGATACCGTATCCGGACTGCGGTTTCTGGTCGGCGACGAGCCCCGTCCCGGTGGCATAGACCGGGGTTCCGGTCGCCGCCCCCATGTCGATCCCCTCGTGACCGATCCACCGTTTCAGGATCGGGTGCATCCGCATCCCGAAGGCGCCGATATCGCCGCGCAGTTTGGTCTTGTCGAGCGGCATGATGGCCGGCACGACCTCGGCCATCAAGTCCTTGTCGACGGCAAGTTTCTCGATCTCGTCGTAAGAGAGGGACTGCAAATAGAGCTGCCGGGCCAAAGCGTCCATCTTTTCCCACACGCGGGTCATCAGCGGCGCATAGCGTCCGTAGCCCACCGACGCGTATTTCTCGTCGGCATACGGCACATAGACGCCCGGCATATCGAGCGTATCGGCCGAAAAGATGGCCCGATAGACGGCATGATCGCGCTCCCGGAGCTCCGAGAGCTGGGCCAGCGAAGCGTCGACACGCTTTTCGAGCAGCTGGTAGTCGTGCACGATCGCTTCGTTCTGCTCGCTCAGGCGGTGCATCTTGGGGGTATAGAAGAAGTAGGAGAAGACGAAATTGACGACCGAGGCCACGATGAAGACGAGCAGCACCGTCCGGACGAACCGGAAGAGCCACAACCGCACGGGCAGCACGAACCGCTCGCGGAAGAAGTGGTAGAGGGTGTAGTATGACGAAGGTTCGTTCGGTTCCATGCTCATCGTGAGGGCGCGGCGAGGGCGCAGTTAGCGCAACAAATTTACGATTTTTTTCAATGCGCCGTTTCTCCCTCCGTTTATTCCGAGAGGCAACGCAACTGAAGACCGTAGGCATGTCCGTCCGAGTGGCTGGGATTGAGGTTCTGCGTGTCGAAGTACAAGTACATCCCACCGCTGCCGTGCACCGACGACGAATAGCAAAATCCGACGTTGCCGTAGCCGTCCAGCACGCCTGAAGCTGACCAGCGGTAGCCCGGGGCGGGGGTTCCGTTTCTTCCGAGAGGCAACGCAACTGAAAACCGTGGCCGCGGCTGTCTGTATAACTGGGAACGAGATCCTGTGAGTGGAAAAGTAAATCGAACTCGTAGATGTCGTTCGTGGTGGATGACCAGTAAAATCCACTATTGCCAACGAATCTTATTATGCCCTCATAGTCCGTGCGACCGAAATCGCGGCAGCCCGGGGCGGGGGTTCCGTTTCTTCCGAGAGGCAACGCAACTGAAAACCATGGGCGCAGTTGTCTGAATAGCCAAGACCGAGACTCGTCACGCTGAAAAGCAAGTCCAAACCGTAGATGTCGCTTGTGACGGACGACCAGACGAACCCGCAGTTGGCGATGCCCATCAGCGCGCCCGAATGGGAATAGCGGTGGCCCGGGGCGGAGCTCGCTTGTCCCGTTTATTCCGAGAGGCAACGCAACTGAAAACCGTAGGTGCGGTATGCCGCATTGCTCGGAGTCAGCTGGATCATGCTGAAATAAAAATAAATAGCATTAATTTTACTGACCGCAGAAGACCAGCTATAACTGTTGCCTCCGATATCGCCCAACACGCCCGAGGCACCCTGGCGGAAGCCCGGGGCGGGGCTTTCTTTTCCCGCGCGCCTTTGGGAAATCTTGTCAAAACGTGCCAGCACATTTTGACGATTTCCCCTTTTATAGGCGGCGGCGCGCGATCCGGTCATTGCCCCGGATAGAACTGCCCTGCGCGGGCGGCGGCCGGGTGACCCCGGCGGGACGGGCGATGCTTGCGCATCGCTAAGGCCGCCTCGGCCCCGTTTATTCCGAGAGGCAACGTAATTGATGACCGTAGATGCGGCCGTTCGCGTTGCTGGTATTGAGGTGCATCACGCCGAAATCCAAGTTCATGCCATTGGTACCGCTGACCGCCGACGAATAGCTGAACCCGAGGCTGCCGACGTTGCTCAGCCCGCCATTGGCTCTCTCGCGGTAGCCCGGGGCATGCCCACAGGGCGTTTACTGGCAGCCTCGGTTCCTGTTTATTCCGAGAGGCAACGTAACTGAAAACCGACAGCTCGGTGGTACACGCCGCAGGGAGCGAGCCAAGTGACACTGAATCCCAGAATCATACCGTAAGTCTCGCTGAGCGTAGAGGCCCAACAGTATCCATCATTCCCCACATGATATAGCACCCCCGAATGTTCGTAAAATCCCGCATCGCGGAAGCCCGGGGCGGCGAGGCTCTAACGACAATATGCCGCCCCTAAAACACCTGTCGGAGAACCCAAACGGACTCTCCGACATGCGCTGATACAGAAAAATCGACCTCCGCCTACTCTCCGCCCTGAAGAAGAGGAATCAACCGATATTCCCACGAGTCTCCGCTGGGTAAATATACACCGGCCGGCAGATACAGTACCTGATACAAAACGTCCTGCTTCAACGGTTCCGTTTCTTCAGCATCCGTAAGAATCTTGGACACCGGCGCCCGGAACAGCTCCCCGGTCGGTTCGGCATCTGCCACGGGAACGATATCCGCCTGCGTCCAGAGTCCGCTCTCCGGATCCGGCCGGCTACAGGTCACGCGACACACCAAGGTATCCCCCTTCCGATATCGCCCCTGCCACTCCTCCTGATTGAACACGACCAGTTTACAGCCCTGAATATTACCCTTCATGTCATTCACATGCGTAAACGGCTGGCTCCAAAACTCATTCCAGAACTCGTCTCCCTCCCCCAATCCGTATTGATCCCAATCCACGGTCATCAAATCGTCCTCTTTCCCCTCGGCTATCAGCCGTTCGCCCAACTCATCCACCTTTTCAGCCCAGCTGTTTTCTATCACATTGCACCACAATTCATTGTACTCCTCTTCTGAAATGACCTTCCCGTTACTGTCGAAAAAACGAGTGGCATCCTCCTGCCCCTCTTCCAGGTCAAACCCTACGAGTACCGTCAGCGGCGTACTTTCCACAACCAAAGCGCCGCATAAAGTCGAACGTTCCTTTTGCATTCTTTCCTGATTTTTATCACCAAAGATACAGAATACCGGCTATTCCCGCAAATGTTCCAGTTCACCCGCGCCTCCGCAAGCCCAACCTTCGGAAGGCGGTATGAAATTCCCGAAAAATACAGTATATTTGCCGAACGGACGCGCCCGCGCACGGACGGGATCGGCCCGAAATCACCCTGATTTACAAACAATTCATTCATAAATCAACACACACATGTCTAACGTAAAACGCGTTTATTCGTTCGGTAACAAAAAGGCCGAAGGAAACGGCAAGATGAAAGAACTGCTCGGCGGCAAGGGGGCCAACCTCGCCGAGATGAACCTCATCGGCATTCCGGTGCCGGCGGGCTTCACCATCACCACCGAAGTTTGTACCGAATTCTATACGCACGGGAAAGAAGGCGTGATCGCCATGATCAAACCCGACGTCGAAAAAGCCATGAAAGAGGTCGAAAGCCAGATGGGCATGGAATTCGGATCGGCTACCAACCCGCTGCTGATGTCGGTTCGGTCGGGCGCGCGCGTTTCGATGCCGGGGATGATGGACACCATCCTCAACCTCGGGATGAACGACCAGGCGGTCGAAGCGGTGGCCAAACGAAGCGGGAACGCCCGGTTCGCCTGGGACTCGTACCGCCGGTTCGTGCAGATGTACGGCGACGTGGTGCTCGGGATGAAACCCGAATCCAAGGAAGACCACGACCCGTTCGAAGTCATCATCGACGAAATCAAAGCGAAACGCGGGGTGAAGAACGACACCGAACTCACCACCGACGACCTCAAAGAGATGGTGACCCGGTTCAAAGCTGCGGTTAAGGCACAGACCGGCAAGGACTTCCCGGCCGATCCGTGGGAACAGCTCTGGGGCGCCATCTGCGCCGTGTTCGAAAGCTGGATGAACGAACGCGCCATCCTCTACCGCCAGATGCACAAATACCCGTCGGAATGGGGAACCGCGGTCAACGTACAGGCCATGGTCTTCGGGAACATGGGCGACAACTCGGCGACGGGGGTGGCTTTCACCCGCGACGCGGCGACCGGCGAAAACATCTTCAACGGCGAATACTTAGTCAATGCACAGGGGGAAGACGTGGTAGCAGGGATTCGGACTCCGCAGCAGATCACCATCGAAGGCTCCAGAAGATGGGCAGCCTTGCAGGGGATCAGCGAAGAGGAACGGAAAGCGAAATACCCCTCCCTCGAAGAGGTGATGCCGACGGTTTACAAAGAGCTGAACGACATCCAGAACCACCTCGAAACCTACTTCACCGACATGCAGGACATCGAGTTTACCATCCAGGACGGTAAACTGTGGATGCTCCAGACCCGGTCGGGGAAACGTACCGGCGAAGCGATGGTACGGATGGCGATGGAGATGCTCGCAGAAGGGTTGATCGATGAAAAGACCGCCGTGCTGCGGGTGGAACCCGCCAAGCTCGACGAGCTGCTGCACCCGGTGTTCGACAAAACTGCGGTGAAATCGGCCAAAGTGCTGACCAAAGGGCTGCCGGCATCGCCGGGGGCTGCCACCGGCCAGATCGTCTTCTTCGCCGACGACGCCGAAGCGTGGAAAGAACAGGGCAAAGAGACCATTCTTGTCCGTATCGAAACCTCGCCGGAAGACCTGAAAGGGATGAACGCCGCTAACGGGATCCTCACTGCGCGCGGGGGGATGACTTCTCATGCCGCTGTGGTTGCCAGAGGGATGGGCAAATGCTGCGTTTCCGGTGCGGGGGCTATTCAGGTGGACTACAAAGCTCGGACGATGACCATCGACGGGACGGTCTTGAAAGAAGGCGACTGGATCTCGCTGAACGGCTCGACGGGTGAAGTTTACGAAGGCAAAGTGGCTACGCAGGCGGCTGACCTGTCGGGCGACTTCGGCAAGTTGATGGACTTGGCCAGCAAATATGCACGTTTGCAGGTGCGGGCCAATGCCGACTCGCCGCGCGACGCGAAACAGGCATTCGCGTTCGGGGCACAGGGGATCGGTCTCTGCCGCACCGAACACATGTTCTTCGAAGGGGATCGGATCAAGGCAGTACGCGAAATGATCCTCGCCGACGACGAAGAAGGACGGCGCAAGGCACTGGCCAAACTGCTGCCGATTCAGCGCGGCGACTTCGAAGGGCTGTTCGAAGTGATGGAAGGCAACCCGGTGACCGTTCGGTTGCTCGACCCGCCGTTGCACGAATTCGTACCCCACTTCGAAAAAGAACAGCGCGAAATGGCTGCCGAAATGGGCGTCAGCTACGAAACGATCCGCGAAAAGGTCGAAGCGCTGGCTGAGTTCAACCCGATGCTGGGGCACCGCGGCTGCCGGTTGGGGAACACCTATCCGGAAATCACCGAAATGCAGACCCGCGCGATTATCGAAGCGGCCATGAACGTGAAGAAGAAAGGGATTCCGGTACACGTCGAAATCATGGTGCCGCTCGTAGGGAACCACAAAGAGCTCAAATACCAGAAGAAGGTCATCGACGCAACGGCCAACGAAGTGTTCGCCGAACGCAACGACAAGATCGACTACATGATCGGTACGATGATCGAAGTTCCGCGTGCGGCGGTTACGGCCAATGAAATCGCCGAAGTGGCTCAATTCTTCTCGTTCGGTACCAACGACCTGACCCAGATGACGCTCGGTTTCTCGCGCGACGACATCAGCAAGTTCCTGCCGGAATACCTGAAGAAGGGGATCTTGAAACAAGACCCGTTCCAGATTCTGGACGTCAAGGGCGTCGGCCAGCTGATCCGCGAAGCGGTGTTCAAGGGTCGCGGGGTGCGCGAAGGCTTGAAGTGCGGGATCTGCGGCGAACACGGCGGCGAACCGAGCTCGGTAGAGTTCTGCCACTATGCAGGGCTCAATTACGTATCGTGCTCGCCGTTCCGGGTGCCGATCGCACGGCTCGCAGCGGCTCACGCGGCATTGAAAGAGGGGAAATAATCGACATAGAGGCATGGGTTTCTCGCCCATGCCTCTATATAACCCAAAGGAGAGGGGGCGATGTGACACATTGTGCACATCGCCCCCTCTCCTTTTCTATTATCCGGAAAATTGCAGAAATCCGTAAAAATAACCTATCTTCGGGAAGCAACTCCGACTCGACAACCGATATGAAAAAACGACTCCTCCTGCTCGCCTCCATGCTGCTCGCCGCACACAAGGCGGCCGAAGCACAGCAAAACGGAGGCCGTTTCCTGAAACGCATCGAAAACAACTACGCCAACTCCGTGCGCGTCATCGAGCCGGACGGGTCGGTGCACGGAATGTACAACCTCGACTCCAAAAGCGAGCTGGAGAAACGCTTTTTCGGCGATTTCAACGCCCCGATCGAATTTTTCGTCGCTCCGTCGTTCGAAGGGAGTTCGGGACTCTGCCTCTACCGGGACTCGACCGGCAACTGGATGCTGGAGGCCAAGCAGGTAACGAATTACAGGGAGGTGGAAGACGAATTAACGAAAGCGTTCCCGCTCATGAGCTTTTCGGCGGAACAATTCAGAGACAGCACTCTGATCGACAGCTCTTTGCGACACAATCGCGCCATGATCCGGCGCATCCGGACAGAAGCTCCCGACCTATATCGCATCGAGGCGAAAAAAGTGCCCGTCGGCGAGGCGCTGGCAAAACAGATTTATGAATACACGACCCACCTTATCAACCGGTATGTGGGCAGCGAATATCCGGACATGGTTTTCGACGGCGAACAGATCACCTTCCGCAGCGTCGTGGGATACGACCTCTGGACACTGACGCTTCACTCGCCCCGAAGCCACGAGGCGGAAAAAGCGACAGACTTGTACCGGCAACTGATTGCCGACATTCTGACCGGGCAGGTCATCGACGAAGAGCAATACATCCGGCTGCTGACCTCCTACGATTCCCGGCGCGTTGTGCGGGAATCACAGCCCGCCGCGACCAAAAATCCCTCTGTTCAGAACTCCCGACGGCACTCCCGGCAGTAGTAATTCGCCCGCACCTTCCCCGGAGGCGACATGGTCAGCGCCGCCAATGCCGTCCACAAAATTTTCCGCCACCGTTTCGGCCCTCTGAGCCCCAGCGAGACCTGTTCCGAACCGCAGAACGGACACGCTTTCGGCACCGCAGCCTCCGCCTCTTCGCTCCCCTCCGGCGCCAGCACGGCCATCGCAGCCGCATAGTCCTCGTCGGCCACCCCCACGCGTACCGCCCGATCCGAATCCGAACCCCAAGGCATCACCTCATTGACGTATTCGTTGAGCAAACAAGCCTGAATGCCCGCATTCGCCAGCTGTCCCTGCACCAGCGAAGCCTCGAAACTATCGGCATAAAATCCTATGATTTTCATCTCTGAAACAGTTGAGTGATCCTCCCTAAAGATACGATTTTTCAGACAGATCGCCAAATCTTCTCACTCCTCTGCACAAAAAAAAGGGGCGAACCCTCGCCCCAATTTCGAAATAAGTGACGCCGACAGGACTCAAACCTGTAACCTTCTGATCCGTAGTCAGATGCTCTATTCAATTAAGCTACGGCGCCGACAGCGTTCTGCCCCCGCACCAAGCGGAGACGAACAACAGAACAAAGGTAACCCTTTTCGTCGGGTTTTCCAAAATTTTGTTTCGTCGAAACGCACTGTCCGACGGGCGCGGTTGCTTTCCGGCGAGCGGGATATTATCTTTGTCGCACGAAAATTTCTCTACGACATGACCTCACTCACTGACATTTATCACCGTGCGCTGGACGGGACGCCGCTCACGTTCGCCGAAGCGATGGCCCTGTGGAACGATGCGCCGCTGGCCGAATTGATGACTGCGGCGGACGCGGTTCGTCGTCGGCTCCATCCGGAAGAGAGGGTGACGTGGCAGATCGACCGCAATGTGAACATCACGAATGTCTGCGTGAGCGGGTGCAAGTTCTGTAGTTTCCACTGCCGACTGGCCGATCGGGAGCGGGCGTACGTAACGTCGATGGAGGAGTACCGCCGGAAGATCCGGGAGATGCTGGCACTGGGGGGCGAACAGCTGCTGTTGCAGGGCGGACTGCACCCAAGGCTCGATCTGACGTGGTACGAGGAGCTGTTCTCAGCGCTCAAGAGCGAGTTTCCGAATGTCAAACTGCATGCGCTGGGACCGCCCGAAATCGCGCATATCGCGCGCATTTCGGGCTTCGGCAGCGATGCCGAGGGGTATCGGACGATTCTGGAACGGCTCGTGACGGCGGGATTGGACTCGCTGCCGGGGGCTGGGGCGGAGATTTTAGACAACGAGATCCGCCGCCGCATCTCGCCGGGAAAGTGCTCGGCGGACACGTGGCTGGAGGTGATGCGGGTGGCGCACCGAATGGGGCTCTGCACGTCGGCGACGATGATGTACGGCCATGTGGAGCGACCGGAGCATCGCATACTGCATCTTTTAAAAATCAGGGATTTACAATCTCTGAAATCGGATTCGGCACCGGGTTTTCTGTCGTTCATCGCGTGGCCGTACCAAGGACGGGGAACGGCGCTGGAGGCGGAGACGGGGCTTTCGGGAGGGGCGGAGACGGCGGAGTTTCTGCGCATGATCGCTGTCAGCCGGCTGGTGCTGCACAACATCCCGAACATTCAGGCGTCGTGGCTGACGACGGGTCTGGCGGCGGGCCAGATGGCGTTGCACGGGGGGGCGAACGACATGGGTTCGATCATGATCGAGGAGAATGTGGTGAGCGCGACGGGATTCGAGGGTCGAACGACGATCGATGCCGAGCGGATGCAGGAGGCGATCCGTGCGGCGGGCTTCACGCCGGCTCTGCGCAACCAGCGGTACGAGTTGCTCTAACGGAAGACCGCCCCGGGCTTCCGCCATCACGCGTCGGGTATGCTGAACTATGTGGGCAACTACGCATTCAACTGGGCTTCTACGGTCGGCGGGACCAACGGCATGGATTTGAATTTCAATGTCCAGAGTCTCTACTCGGGAACTTCGGATACTCGTGCCCGCGGTTTTCTGTTGCGTTGCCTCTCGGAATAAACGCCGCGGGCCCGGGGGGGGCAATGGGCTGGAGCTACCCTAACGACTGGCAGCCTCTACCCTACCTTTTTTGTTTGACATTGGCGGCCGAAGCCTGCGGGGCCCACGGCAACGTCAGTTGCGGGCCTCCGCTACGGGAGGCTTCGGCCCGCGCGACCCGTTGGGTCGCAGAAACTCGGCCCAATTCTGTGGCATTCGTCCTCGGCGCGTCTTGTTAAAGCAGTTTGCCGCCAGCGGTGAGTGCAACGAGCTCCGTCGAGTTGCAGCCCGCCGCATGGGGTGGCGGCGAACTGCGCGGCTCAAAGAGCCGCAAGAGCTCGGCCAACAAATCAACCCAAAGATTCAGCACAATTCGCAGCTCAAAACTCGCCCCATTCTGTTGGGTTCGGGCTGCGCGCTCCGGGGGGTGGGCCAAAGGCCCAGCGCGCAGGCCCGGCGGTTCTACGAACCGCAAAGACACGACCAACAGCTCGGCCCAACGCGGCGCGAAAACAAGCACAGCCCAGCTCTCCGCCCCGTGTCCGCCTTCACTGCGGCTCCGCTTTCGCTCCGCCGCTTTTTCGCGCGCCTTGCGCGATTCAGCTGTTTCGGCTCACCGCCGAAACAGCTGAATCGCTTCTTTAGGCGGGGCGCGCGCGTCCTACGGGAGGGTACTGCCCTTACGCCGGGCGGGCCCCACGTCCCGTGGACGGGAAATGCTGACGCATTTCAACTGGCCGCCTCTACCCCCGTTCTTCGTCCGCGCGCGGATGGTCATTGCCCCGGCTCGAACTGTTCCTTTTGGCTTCGCCTTTCTCCTCGCCAGCTCGGCAATTCGCAAACTGCGTTTGCATTGCCCTCGCTGGCAGCGTCGGTTGTGAACAAAAGGAACCGAAAAAACTTTAGAGCGCATCCCTGCGGGATGCTCTGGCCGGGTCTACCCGCAGAACACAAACAAGCTGCGCCACAGCCGGCCCAGTCCATCCCTACAAACCGCTCAACTTCTTGATCTCATGCAGCTTGTTGAGCGCCTCGATAGGGGTCAGCGAGTTGATGTCCAAATCCTTGATCTGATCCCGGATATCTTTCAACACCGGGTCATCCAGCTGGAAGAAACTCAACTGCATCGACTTCTCGCTCGAAGACACAGAAGGCGTGGGAGAAGGTGCAGCCGACACAGCGGTCGTATCCGGCGAATCGGCCGACAAAGCCGAGCCACCGCCATCCGACGCATCATGAGCCGAAGAACCGTTGCGCCGCTGCCGCTCCAAGTCCTCCAACACCGTCTTGGCCCGGTCGATCACCCGCGGAGGCATCCCCGCCATCTTCGCCACATGGATCCCGAACGAATGCTCCGTACCGCCCGGAACCAGCTTCCGAAGGAAAATCACCCGTTTGTCCACCTCCCGCACCTGGACGTTGAAGTTCTTGATCCGCTCGAACCGCGCCTCCATCTCGTTCAACTCGTGGTAGTGAGTTGCAAAGAGCGTCTTGGCCCGCCCCGCCGGATGTTCATGGAGGTATTCGACCATCGCCCACGCAATCGAAATTCCGTCGTAGGTGCTCGTCCCGCGCCCGATCTCGTCCAGCAACACGAGGCTCCGCCCCGAGATGTTGTTCAGGATGTTGGCCGACTCCAGCATCTCGACCATAAAGGTCGATTCGCCCTGCGAAATGTTGTCCGAGGCCCCCACGCGCGTGAAAATCCGGTCGACCAGCCCGATCCGGGCCGAAGAGGCCGGCACGAAACATCCGATCTGAGCGAGCAGAACGATCAGGGCGGTCTGCCGCAACAGCGCCGATTTACCTGCCATATTGGGCCCCGTGATAATGATAATCTGCTGCGACGAAGCGTCCAAATAGAGGTCGTTCGGGATGTACGGTTCGCCGATGGGCAGCCGTTGTTCGATCACCGGATGCCGCCCGTCTTTGATCTCCAGCACATCGTCTTCGGTAATCTCCGGCCGACAGTAGTTGTGTTCGATGGCGTCATGGGCAAAAGACTGGAGGCAGTCGAGTTCGGCCACAGCCATGGCATTCCCCTGAATCATCGCCACATGGGGCTGCAAAACCGAAACGAGTTCGCCGTACAAGCGCACTTCGATGGCGTTGATCTTGTCCTCGGCCCCCAGAATTTTCTCTTCGTACTCCTTGAGCTCTTCGGTGATATAGCGTTCGGCGTTCACTAAGGTCTGTTTCCGGATCCACCCCTCGGGCACCTTGTCGCGATGGGCATTGCGGACTTCGATGTAGTAGCCGAAAACGTTGTTGTAGCTGATTTTAAGCGGAATACCGACGGCTTCGCTCTCGCGCTGCTGCAAGGCGAGGAGATAGTCTTTCCCGCCGGTGGCGATCTCGCGCAGCTGGTCCAACTCGTCGTGCACGCCGTAAGCGATCACCGGCCCGCGCCCCGGAATCAAGGCCGGTTCGGCGAGGATGCACTGTTCGATCGCTGTCCGCGCCGAGGAGCAGTCGGCAAAGCGTTCGGCGAATTTGCGCAGCTCGGCGTTCGGGCTCTCGGCGCAGAGCGTCCGTATCCGCTCAGCGGCAGCCAACCCTTTGGCCAGTTGTACGAGTTCGCGCGGATTGACGCGTCCGACGGCGAGTTTCGAAACGATTCGTTCCATGTCGCCGATATCGGTGAGTTCGGCCCCCAACTCATCCCGCAACTTGGCGTCGCGCATCAGGTGACTGACCACTTCCAACCGAGTGTCGATGGCCGCTTTGTCCTTGAGCGGCAGCGAGATCCACCGTCGCAAGAGCCGCGCTCCCATCGGCGAGAGCGTCTGGTCGATGACGTCGGTGAGCGAGGTGCCGTTCTCGCTCAGCGGGTGGAAGAGTTCGAGGTTGCGGATCGAGAAGCGGTCGATCCAGACGTATTTGTCCTGATCGAGTCTGGAAATCCCCCGCACATGGCTCAGGTCTTTGTGTTCGGTGTATTCGAGGTAGTAGATCACGGCCCCTGCGGCGCTCACGGCCAGAGGCAGGAGGTCGATCCCGAATCCTTTCAGAGAGGTGGTGTCGAACTGTTTGAGGAGCTTCTCGCGGTTGCTGTCGTAGTTGAAGGCCCACTCGTCGAGTTTATAGGTGTAGTACCGGTCGCCGAAGGCTTGCCGGAAGTCGTTTTCGTCGCCTTTTTTGAAAATGACCTCCTTGGGCATGAGGTTGGCCAGGAGTTTGTCGATGTAGTCGTAGGCTCCTTCGGCGGCGTAAAATTCGCCGGTGGAAATGTCGATGAAGGCGACGCCTGCCCTGCCCTTCGGCCCGAGCGAAACGGCGGCGAGGTAGGTATTCTCCTTATGGTCTAAGATATTGTCGTCGAAGGTGATACCGGGGGTCACGAGCTCCGTGACGCCGCGTTTGACGATCCCTTTGGCCTGTTTGGGGTCTTCGAGCTGTTCGCAGACGGCGACGCGCTGGCCGGCCCGCACGAGCTTAGGCAAATAGACGTCCAGGGCGTGGTACGGAAAGCCGGCGAGTTCGACGCTGGCGGCGGATCCGTTGGCGCGTTTGGTAAGGGTGATGCCGAGTATCTTGCTGGCGATGATGGCGTCGGGCCCGAAGGTCTCGTAGAAGTCGCCGGCGCGGAAGAGCAGAATGGCGTCGGGATGCTGGTCTTTGATGGAGTAGTATTGCTTCATCAAAGGGGTGAGGACGTATTTTTTCTCGGTTCCCGCCTGCTGTTCTTCGGTCTTGGCCATAGGGTTTCGGTTTGTGGTTCACAAAGATAGGGCAAAAAACCGTTTTTTCGGCGTATCGGCGAGGCGATCTTTGTTTAACGGTTCGACAAACGGGCGCGGGCAAGGTGCTCCGACTTGAGGTAGTGGCGAGTAGGAAGAGGCGGTTGGGGAGTTTTCGAAAACCAAGCGCCGCCCCGGGCTTCCGCGACTGCGGCTACTATGGGCGAGGAGGCCAGCCCGACAACGTCGGCTACGGCGGATTCAGCTGGTCGCCCGCAGTCGGCGGCACCAACCGCATCTACGGCACATTTTTGAGCTTCTATACCCAACGGATCAACCCCAACAGCTCCGGCTACCGCGCCCACGGTGTCCAGTTGCGTTGCCTCTCGGAATAAACGCGCCCACAGGGCATTTTGCTGGCAGCCTCTACTCCAAGTAACCGACAGCCTCTACCCTACTTTGGTTTGACCTTGGGCGGTCGGACGCCCGGGAGGTCTCGCAACTATCGACGCGCAAGCGGCGTGTTGCGGGCCGCCCGTGGGCAGGCGTCCGGCCCGCGCGACCCAAAGGGTCGCAGAAGCACGACCAACAGTTCAGCCCAAAGCCAGACCAATAGTTCACCCCATTCACTGCACACAGTTGTCGGGTGCGTTCTCGACCGCAGCCTGCGGAGGCTTCGCTATTCGCTCGCAGCCCAAAGCCCGACCAAAAGCAAAGCCCAAAGCTCGTCCCAGTTCTCCGCCCCGTGTCCACCCCACTGCGGCTCCGCTGTCGCTCCGCCGCTTTTTCGCGCGCCTTGCGCGATTCATCTATATTCGGCTCGCGCCGAAGTAGTTGAATCGCTTCTTTAGGCGGGGGGCGCGTTTGCTTTGAAGTAATAAAGGCCGCCCGCCGTGGCGCGAACGCGTCCGCCGGGCGGGCGGTGCCTCCCGGCACTCGGAATGGACAGCCTCGACCCAATGCTCAACTCAGCCCGCTACTGCCGCGAACGCTGCAAACGGGCGCCCGATGACGAAGTCACCTCCGGACCGCCCGCAGACTCGATACCCGGCAGCTGGATCCGGCTGCCGACCACCCACACACTGCTGTCCCGAGCCCCCGACAACGGATCGACCGCCTCTAAGAGATTCTCGCCCGGCCGCAACGTCACCCTCGTCCACTGAAACCGTCCCAAACCGTCGTTCGACCTCAACCCCTGAGAAACCCCATTGACAAAAAGCTCCACATCGCTCGCGTTCGAGAAGACCCGCACCGCCTGCACCCGCGAGAACCGCTCCTCGATACGGCTGTCCGCCAGATGGACAAACGATTCCGAAGCATTCCAGTTCGCCTTGTAAAAGTAAAAAGCATCTTTCCGCACCCGCCGGTCGAAAGTCACCAACCCGTAATCCGCCACCCCCGGTCGTGCGCCGTCCGTGCGATGCGCCGCCCCGTAATCGAACATCGTCCAGACGAAAGTCCCCCAGAAGTTCGGACGCGACGCGATCACCCCCCAATAATTCTCGTGCAACCACGTCTGCCACTGCTCCGGATGCCAGCTCCCCGCCGCGTCCGGACGACTGAGACTGTCGGCCCACTGATAGATGCTCGCCCCCGCGCCGTACTCGCTCACGCCGCTCCGGAGCGTCGGAAACCCGCGCCGCAAATCGCGCGTCCAAATGGCAAAATCCTGAGGCTGACCCGATTTCCAACCCAAAAACTGATTGAACCCGATCAAATCCGTCACGAAGTTCAACTCGCCGTCCTGATTGCTCGCCGCCACCGTCAACCGACCGCCGCCCTCCTCTTTCGCCACCCGATTCAACTCGCGCACCACCCCGATCGGATCAGCCCCCCGCTGGGTCAGCTGATCGAACAGCCCCCACCAGATGACCGACGGGTGGTTGTACTGCTGCCGCATCATCTCGCGCAGCTGTTGCAGCAGGTTCGCCCGAAACCCCTCGCTATCGTTGAATCCCTTGTACCTATAGCCCCCCGCGCCGACCAGCGGCAGGTCGCTCCAAACCAGAATCCCGGCCCGGTCGCACAGGTCGAGAAAATACGGATCGTTCGGGAAATAGGCGCACCGAACGGCATTCACCCCCATCTCGCGCATCAGTTCGACATCGCGCCGATGGTTCTGCCGCCGCAGCGCATTCCCGATGCCGTCCCAGTCCTCCACACGACAAACCCCCTGAATCCGCAACGGTTTGCCGTTCAAATAGAACCGATTGTCGTCGCCCACGTTGAACCACCGCACGCCGAACGCCTGGCACACCGTATCCTGCGTCCCCGCCGAGCTGCTCACACGCGCCTCCAAGGTATAGAGATAGGGATCTTCCGTACCGTTCCACAAGTGCGGATGGTCGATCGCGAACGAGACGCCTACCTCGCTGCGCCCCTCCTGATCGAGTTTCACGCGCCGGTTCAACGTCTCGACGACGTTCCCCTCGCCGTCGCGCACCGTGAAGACGGCGGTCGTCATCTCACCGCTCCGTCCCCGCACCGCCGCAAGGGCATTCACCTCGGCCCGCTCGGCAGAAACCCGGGTGGGGGTGATGTAAAGCCCGCTCGACCCGTAATCGTCGAGGGCGATGTGCGTCGCGGGAGTCGAAATCAGCTCGACGCTGCGATACAGACCGCCGTAGACATTGAGGTCGCCGGTCAGCGGCGCGACGTCGAGGTCGGGGGCATTATTGACCCTCACCCATAAGGTGTTGCGCCCGCCGAAGCGCACGAGAGGAGTAATCTCCCAGGCAAAAGCAGTGTACCCGCCGCGGTGCTGCCCCACATGTTTGCCGTTCACGAAGAGGTCGCAGACGGAGTTGGCGCCGCCGAAGCGCAGGAAAAGCCTCCGCCCGTTCCATCCGGCGGGAATTTCGATCACTTTGACGTAGTTCCCGAGCCCGCGATAGTAGTCGGGTTTGCCGCCGAGCAGGTCGGTGTTCCACGTATGGGGCAGATCGACGGGCCGGGCGGCAGCGGCGGCGTTCATCTCCCAGCTGGGGGTATAGGTCCATCCGCGGTCGAGCGAAACGCTCTGTCGCCGCATGCCGTGGGCCGCACACAGCCCGAAAAGGGCGAGCAAAAGAAAAAGGCTCTTTTTCATAAGAATCGATTTCGGTATGGTCGAAGACAAAGATAGCGATTTCTGCCAAAGGAGCTCGTCCGGTCAGAGGTCAAGCAAACGGGGTACAGGGAGGTCACCTCCGCAGCAAGGCTCCGACCCAAGAAATTTGACGAGCAGGCAAAAAAACACCACTTCAGCCTCAACTATATCTATTGCATTTTAAAATTTTATTCTTACATTTACGCCATAACAAAGATGCGAATTACATCAATTTTGTTTCCTAAACCCCCTAAACTTTATATTCATGAAAAAACATCTAAAAAAGATTGTCGGTTGCACCTTTGCAGCAGTTCTCGGGCTCAGTGCCTACCTGAGCTACCGGCAGGCACAGCCAGCACCGCAGATCTCGGACCTCACGCTGGCCAATATCGAAGCGCTGGGTTATCTCTATGACAATGAGGGTCGAGACAAAGTCGGACGTTGTGATCCGCCGTGGAATTGTCTATGCGATGTCGACGTATTTAACAACGGTTATCCGGGCAAACCGGCAGATAATAGCGGCGGCCCGATCCCCGTGGAATTTCCCGGCATTTTTTACTCCAATTAAAATTCAGATTTTCACAGAGGAAAGAAAAATTTCTTTCCTCTGTACTTTTATTAATTAAGCGCAAAGATTCATGAAATTACATTTTTTCCTGATTGTATCAGGATTACTGGCAAGTTGCTCGTCGGGAAAAACAATCGAGATCGAAGAGCTGTTCCGACATACAAAAACGACGGAAGCAAAGATGATAAAACTCGACATCCCGTCCGAGCAAATTATCGAGCCCATATTCCTAACCGCATTAAACAACAAGATATTAAGCGGATCCTTTTTTGTCGATCCGATGATCGGGGTCTATGAGGTAGATACTCAAACGGCGGTCAAAGGGATTCAACCGAAGGGAAAATCAAAGTACGAGATGATCCGAATATCGTCGATGTACGGGACAGGGAACGAGTTATTCATTTACAGCTCGATGGACGGTAAGGTATTTTGGCGGAGGGTGGACAGCCTCCATTCCGTGCGTCCGGAACGAGTTCTACGTTCGCACGCACAGGAACGCGACTTCGCCTGGTTCAAGATGGTTCCGGTAGCCAAGAATCGCTATGTAGCTTCCGGAATTATGGCTCCGGAAACAAAAGCACAGTTCGCCCTATTGGATAGCGCGTTACGAGTCACGCGTTATTTCGACTCGTTCCCGCTGGAGGGGACACCGATGGCAAACCTAACATACATGCAGCAATGCATGGGAATGCAGGGAACCATGACACCGTCACCGGACGGACACCGGATGATGTGGACGCCCGTGCTGGGTACAATCTTCCGGTTCTATGATTTTTCAAACAATAAACCGGTCAAAATCACCGAATATATATTGCACGTATCTTCATTCTCAGCTCGCGAAAGTGCGCAAAACGGGGTGGAGCACAATCAGAACGACGAGTGGGGAACCATAAGTTCGACGGCTGACGAGAAACATTTTTATGCGTTATATTCTTCGAAAACGATGAAAGAACGAATCCTGGAGGCTTCAGACATTTATGTGTTCGACCTTTCCGGAAAACCGGTACGACACATCATGCTCGACCGACCAGCAACGCAAATCGTGTGGGTGCCTGAAACGGCCGGAGCTCCGGGCAAGGGAAGACTCTTCGCATTCGGCAAGGCGCCGGATACACTGGAACCGGAAATCTTCGAAATCCGATTTTAAGCGGTTAAAACATCGGATGGTCATTCTGAAAATCTATCCGCATTAACGGCTTTTCACTAACTTTGTTTCTTGTTGTAATGTCTACCTTTTCTATTTTATGACCGTCAAGGAGAGATTCGAAGGAATTATCGGCTGGTTTTCTGAAAACATGCCCGGGGCGGATACCGAACTGCATTACCGGTCGCCGTACGAGCTGCTGGTCGCCGTGATGCTCTCGGCGCAGTGCACCGACAAACGGGTCAATCTCGTCACGCCGGCGCTCTTCGAACGCTTCCCCACGGCGCACGAGCTGGCCGGAGCGACCTCGGACGAGGTGTTCGAATACATCCGGTCGGTCTCCTACCCCCGGTCGAAGTCGGAGCACTTAGTGGCGATGGCGCAACGGTTGGAGGAGGTCTACGGAGGACGGGTGCCGGACACGGTCGAGGAGCTCACCACCCTGCAAGGGGTGGGACGCAAGACGGCCAACGTCATCGTCTCGATCGTCTACGACAAACCGGCGATGGCGGTGGACACGCATGTGTTCCGGGTGGCGGAGCGGATCGGACTGACGACCGGATCGAAGAATCCGTTGCAGACGGAGCGGGCGCTGGTGCGGCACATTCCGGAGAAGCTGCTCGGCCGGGCGCACCACTGGCTGATCCTGCACGGCCGGTATATCTGCACGGCGCGCGCGCCGAAGTGCGCGACGTGCGGCATCGCGTCGTGGTGCCGCACCCGGCAGCGGGAGCTGGCCAAGGCGGAGAAGAATCGCTGAGTCTTACAGCAATTTCCGCGCGCTCTCCTCGTACTGCGACGCATCGAGCCGCAAGGCGACGAAGAGCAGGATGGTGAAGGCCATCAACGACGAGCCCCCGTAGCTGAAGAACGGGAGCGGAATCCCGACCACCGGAAAGAGGCCGACGGTCATCCCGATGTTGATGGCGAAGTGGGTGAAGACGATCGCCGCCACCGAATAGCAATAGATCCGGCCGAAAGGCTCTTTCTGTCGTTCGCCCATGCGCATCAGCCGCAGAATCAAGGCGAAAAAGAGGGTCACGACGAACAGCGACCCGATGAATCCCCACTCCTCGCCCACGGTACAGAAAATGAAGTCGGTGCTCTGCTCCGGCACGAAGCTGAAACGGGTCTGCGTCCCGCCCAGAAAGCCCTTGCCGGCGAATCCGCCGGAACCGATGGCGATCTTGGACTGGATCACGTTGTAGCTCCACCCGTGCGGGTCGTTCTCGATACCGAGCAGATCGAGGATCCGCTTCTGCTGGTGCAGCTGGAGAATGTTGTCAAAAACGTAGTCCACCAGCCCGGTGAAAACGACGGCCCCGGCGAAGAAGACGACGTATTTCCAGAGGTTGGTCATGTGGTGCCGGATGCCGTACCGCACGAGCCAAGGCAAGGAGAGGACGGCTCCGGTGAGCATCGAAGCGAAGAGCGACAGGTGCGCGCCGACCAGCGTCCCGATGCCGAAGACGACCGTCCCGAGCAGCAGCACCAGCGCGGCATAGCGCGCGCTGTCGCGCCAGTTTCGGTTCACGAGCCCCTGTGCCGCCAGACAGAGGAAGAAGACGACGAAGAGAATGGGCAGCGGTTCGAGCAGGAAGGAGATGACGAAAAGGAATACGAACATCAGGGCCACCACGTAGAGCGCGGTGCCGAACCCTTCGCGGTAGAGCATCAGGAAGAAGGCGGCGAAGACCATGGCCGACCCGGTGTCATTCTGGGCCAGAATCAGCAGAACGGGAATCCCGATAATCAACCCGATGTAATAGATCGCTTTCCCGGTTCGCAGGTCGAAGTTGTAGGCGCTCATATACCGGGCCAAGGCCAATGCGGTGACGAATTTCATGAACTCGGCGGGCTGTATCCTGACGGAGCCGATCGAGAGCCACGACTGCGCCCCATGACTCTCGTGCCCGAAGAGCAGCACGAAGAGCATCACGCCCAACATGAAAAAATAGAGCGGATAGGCAAGCATGTGCCAGTATTTGCCGTCGATCAGCAGGATGGAGATGGCCAGAAAGAAGCTGATGCCGATCCAGAGCATCTGCATGCCGTAGCGCTGTGAGAGGTCGAAAATCCCGGCGTGCTCCTCGTCGTAGACGGCGGCGAAGATGTTGAGCCAGCCGAAGAAGACCATCACGACGTAGATGGCCACGGTCCACCAGTCGATGTCGGCGGCAAAGAGCCGTCCGCCGCCTTTGTGAGCAGCGGCCCGGTCGGAGCCGAAGATGAGTCTATTTGCCGCGTTTGTCATACATGGGATAAGCTATGGTCATCTCTTTCATCTGCCGGACGAGCTCGGGACGCCGGATGGTATCGGTGAGGTACTGCTCGATCAGCAGGCTGGCGATGGGGGCGGCGGCCGAACCGCCGAAACCGCCGTGCTCGACGTAGACCGAAACGACGATCTTGGGGTCGTATCGCGGCGCGAAGCACAGAAAGGTCGAGTGGTCGGCCCCGTTCGGGTTCTGGGCGGTGCCGGTCTTGCCGCAGATGTTCAGCCCGGGCACGCTGGCGCGTCCGCCGGTTCCGGCGACGTTCACCCCTTCCCACATCCCTTCGACGATGGGTTCGAAGTATTTCGGATTGACTTTCGTGTAGTTTTTCCGGTAGAACCGGGCGTCGATGGAGTCGTGGCCGGCGATCTTCTTCACCACGTGCGGAATGTAGTAGTATCCCCGGTTGGCAATCGTGGCGCCGAGGTTGGCGAGCTGCAAGGGGGTAACCCCGAGCTCGCCCTGTCCGATGGCGAGCGAGATGACGGTGAGCGAGTTCCACCGGCTGCGATACCGCCGGTCGTAGAACTCTTTGGTCGGCACGTAGCCGGCGAGTTCGTCCCAGAAGTCGGATTCGAGTTTTCGTCCGAAACCGAAGCTCCGCACATAGTCGTACCACATGTCGAATCCGCCCTTGGCGACGCCGCCGTACTGGCGGTTGTCGAGGATGTCGCGGAAGACGTAGCAGAAGTAAGCGTTGCACGAATTGGCGGTGGCCTGCACGAGGTTCATCGGCGAGTAGTGGGTGTGGCACTTCACGCCGCGTCCGACGGTATATCCGCCGCTGCACGGGTGGTAGTCTTCGGGCCGCGAGACGCCCTCTTCGAGCCCGATCAGGCCGGTCACTGCCTTGAAGGTGGAGCCGGGCGGGTAGCGGGACATCACGGCGCGGTTGAAAAGCGGATGCCGCGGATTCCGCAGGAGTTCCATGTAGTTGTTCCCCAAATCGCGCCCGACGAGTTTGTCGGGGTCGTAGGAGGGGGAGCTGGCCATGACGAGTATCTCGCCGGTGGCGGGCTCGATGGCCACGACGGAGCCGATTTTACCCGCCATGAGCTCTTCGGCGAGCTGTTGCAGGTCGGCGTCGATGGTGCAGGTGATCGCCTCGCCCGGCACCGGAAGGGTGTCGTAACGCCCGTCGGCATACGATCCTTTGGGCATGCCGTAGACGTCGACGAGTTCGACTTTCACCCCTTTTTTCCCGCGCAGATACTGCTCGTAGGACTTCTCGATGCCGCTCTTGCCGATGTAGTCGCCCATGCGGTAATAGGGGTCGCGTTTGATGGTGGCTTCGTCGACTTCGTTGATGTAGCCGAGGAGGTTGCCGGCGATCTTCCGGGGATAGGTGCGCGAGGTGCGGTATTGGGTATAGAAACCGACGAGGTGGCGTTCGTCGAGTTTGAATTTCACCTCTTTGGGGAGCTGTTTGAAGATCATCGAGGGGCGCCGTTTGGAGTACCGCCGGGCTTTGTCGAGGGCTTTGCGGATATCTTCGACGGTGACGCCCAAGGTCTCGGCGAGGAAAACGGTGTCGAAGGGTTCGACGTCGCGCGGAATGACCATCAGGTCGTAGGATTCGGTGCTCTGGACGAGGAATTCGCCGTTCCGGTCGTAGACTTCGCCGCGCGAGGGGTATTGCACCATGTAGCGCATGGCGTTGTTCCGGGCGTACTCTTTGTAGGAGCTGTCCACGACCTGGATCCAAAAGAGGCGGCCGACGAGAACGAGCACGACGAGAATGAGGCCGAGGTAGAGTATCTGTTGGCGTCTGGAGGGGATATTCATGGACTTTCGCTGCAAACTAAAGGAGGGGGAATCAGGCTTTCACTGCGGTACGAACGAGCGGGAGGTGCAAAAAGTATATGATTCCGATGCTGAATATCGAGCTGAGCACGATACGGAGGGCGATCATCCACACCGCTCCCGAAGGATCTTCGAGGATAAAAAACGGAAGGTTGAAGAGCAGGACGAGGGCGGTGACATAGCGCAGAAAACGGGATGTCCCGACGCGCCCCGCCGTAGGTATCCCTCCTTCGTAAACGAGTTCTTTGCCGAGAAAAAGCCCGACGACGGTCGGTCGCACGAATGCGAGCCAGGTGGATGCGATGGTCTGCAACCCTGCCGTCCCGGACATGAAGTCCACGGCGGCTCCGCTCCCGAAGCCGAGCATCAGCAAGAGCCATCCCGGCGTATCTAACGGCAGGAGGATGATGAACATGATGTAGATGTACGGGTTCACCACGCCGCCGAGGTTGATGTTGTCGAAGACGAACTCCTGAAGAATGAGCAGGAGCAGGAAAATTGCGGTGTATTCCAAAAACCGGATCATGGTCGACCTCCTTCTTCTGTTCCGTCCGAAATGCCGAAGTTATTGCCGCCGTTTCCGGCCACCGAGGCTGCGGTCTGGTCGCTGATGCCGGTCTCGGCATTCCCGACGGTGCTCTCCAGGGCGCGCCGCTCTTCCTGCTCGAGGTAGTGCACGGCGTAGACGCGGCGAAGCCGTGCGAGGTCGGTAAAGAGCCGCACGCGGACTTTATAGAATGTCCCGTTGACCATCTCGAAGCTCTCGACGGTGCCGATGGGCTGGTCGGGCGGAAAGATATACGAATAGTTGGTGGTCACGACGGTATCGCCGACCTCCATGTCGGCGTATTTGGGAATCTCGTCGAGGATGACTTCGCGGTGGTTGAGCCCGTCCCAATAGATGGAGCCGAAGAAGTCGCTCCCCTGTATCCGTCCGCTGGTTCGGAAATCCCGGGTGTTGAGAATGGAGACGGCGACGGAGAAGTGGTCGGAGCAGCGCACGACGTATCCGACGATTCCGTCGTCGGCGATCAGGGCCATCTCGGGTTCGACGCCATCGACGGTTCCGCGGTCGATGGTGATGTAGTTTTCGCGTTTGCTGATGCTGTTCCGGATGACTCGGGCGGGCTGATAGCGATACTGTTGAAGGAGTTCGGCGACGGGGATCGAATCGGTGGCTGCAGTGTGTCCCAATACGGGCGTGACGGGCTGGGGCAGGCTCCTCAGCCGGGCGATTTCGTCGAGCAGCCGCCGGTTCTCGGCGCGCAGACTGAAGTATTCGCCGATGTCGGCGAGTTTGTCGTAGATGCCGCTGACGAGGCGGTCGGAGGCACCGGCAAGACGTGCTTTTTGGTAGAGGTTGCTGTGGAGGAATACGCCGATGGCTATCGCTTCGAGGGCGATAAACAGGAGGACGTAGTAGATCCGTTTGAGAAAAAGAAGTAGTTTCAGCAACTCTGGTTCGGTTTTATCGTGTCGGCGGAGTCTGTTGGACATCAGGCTCCGGCCTTTGTTTACGGTCGAGAGAGCGTTTGCCACAGCGCTCTTCCGGCCGCTTCCGAGGCTGGCTCAAGGTTTTGCGCACGCCCGCCCCGGGCTACCGCAATCATACGGATGGCGCGCTGCTCGGCGTCGGCGGCGAGGGTACGGTCTGGTCTGCATGGGTGCCGGGCGGCAGCACGCGCGCCTGGCGTTTGTTGTTCGGTGCGGCGGGCATGGATCCTTCGTATGCGTACCATCGCGGCTTCGGTTTTCAGTTGCGTTGCCTCTCGCACCCACAGGGTGTTTTATTGCAGCCTCTACCCCTACTTGAAACCGAGGCAGGTCAATTGCCTAGGGTAAACACGGCCAGCTTTCGAGTGCTGAGCGACACCGCCCCGGGCTACCGCGAGATTGCTCATGGCAATCCAACGAGCGTCGGCAACGGAGGATTCTGTTGGGCTTCGAAAGCCGACAGTGCCGGTGGCATGCGTTTGGATTTCCACATGACCTGGCTCGCTCCCGGTTTCACAGGACGTGTCGGCCACGGTATTCCGTTGCGTTGCCTCTCGGAATAAACGGGGACGCTCGGCACGCGAATACTGGCTGGAACTGCCCCAACAACCGGCAGCCGCTACCCTACTTTTTTTAACCTTGGTGGGTCGGACGCCCGGGAAAGACTGCAATTTTCGACGCGCAGCGGCGTGTTGCGGGCCTCCCGTGAAGAAGCGTCCGACCCGCGCGGTTCTTCGAACCGCAAGAACTCAGCCCAACCCACCACATCTAAGTTTGCCCCGTTTTTTCAAATGCGTCTTCGGCGCGCCTTGTTGATGCTGTTCGCCGCCAGCGGTGAGTGCAACGAGCTCCGACGAGTTGCAGTCCGCCGCGCGGGGTGGCGGCGAACTGCGCGGCTCAAAGAGCCGCAAAAGCTCGGCCCAGTTCTCCGCCCCGTATCAGCCTCACTGCGGCTCCGCTTTCGCTCCGCCGCATTTGCCGTCGCCCGCGGCAATTCTTGCCGGATTGGCTAAATGCCAACCGGCAGAATCTGCCCTTTAAGCGGGCGGACGACGGTTTTCGCACGCAGTTCTCTGTTCCGCGCGCTGACGGAAATCTTATTCAAAGCGCAAGACGCTTTGAATGATTTCCTACTTCAGCGATCGCGCGCGGAAGAGCTTTGTCCCGCCTGAAACTGCCCTGCGCGGGCGGCGTCCGGGTGACCCCGGCGGGACGGAGCGATACTGCGTATCGCTTAATCAACTCAGCCCAGTTTTTGGTGCGCGCCGGGGAAATCCAGTCAAAACGTGCCAGCACATTTGGGCGATTTCCCTTTTAAGGCGTCGGCGCGCGATCTGGTCATTACCCCGGCTGGAACTGTTCTTTTTAACTTCGCTGAGCTCGTTTTCCTCCTCGCCGCTCGGCAATTTGCAAACTGCGTTTGCATTGCCCTCGCTGGTAGCGTCGGTTGTGAACAAAGAGAACCTGAAAAACTTTTGACGGATGCTGACGCATCCTAAAGCTGCCGACGGCCCTAATCTCTGTTCGCGCGCCCGCCAAAACTGCGCTCAGGCCGCGCAGGCCCCACGTCCCGTAGACAGGAAATGCTCGCGCATTTCCACTAGCAGCCTCTACCCCCTGCGCCCTACCGCATCAGGAAAGAGAAACGACCGATGTTCTTCAGCGCGATCCCCGTCCCCCGCGCCACCGCACGCAACGGGTCTTCCGAAACGTGGAACGGTATCCGCGTCTTTTGAAACAGCCGTTTGTCCAAACCCCGCAGCAAAGCCCCCCCACCAGCAAGGTAGATCCCGTTCTTCACGATATCCGAATACAACTCCGGCGGAATCTTTTCGAGCACCTTCATAATCGCCGCGTCGACCTTCATCAACGACTTATCCAGCGCATGCGCCACCTCCTTGTACGACACCGGAATCTCCAGCGGCAACGAGGTGATGATGTTCGGCCCCCGCACGATGTGGTCGTCCGGCGGATTGTCCAGATTGTCGATCGCAGCCCCCACCGCAATCTTAATCTCTTCGGCCGTCCGCTCGCCTATCTTGATGTTGTGCTGCTGCCGCATGTAAGTCTGGATGTCCTCCGTGAAAACATCTCCTGCCACGTTGATCGACTCGTTGCACACAATACCGCCCAAGGATATCACAGCCACTTCGGCCGTCCCCCCTCCGATGTCGACGACCATGTGTCCCTCCGGCGCCTCGACGTCGAGTCCCATCCCCAACGCTGCCGCCATCGGTTCGTAGATCATATAGACTTCGCGCCCCCCCGCATGCTCCGCCGAGTCGCGCACGGCACGAATCTCGACGTTGGTCGAACCGCTCGGGATGCAGATCACCATCCGGAGCGACGGACTGAACATCTTGTTCCGCGATTTGATCATCTTGATCATCCCGCGGATCATCATCTCGGCAGCCGTAAAGTCGGCGATCACCCCGTCCCGCAACGGCCGGATAGTCTTGATATCCTGGTGCGTCTTCCCGTGCATCTGCCGGGCCTGATTCCCGATGGCCACCGGCTGGTTGGCATGCTGGTCGAGCGCGACGATCGAGGGCTCGTCGACGACGATCTTGTCGTTATAAATAATAATGGTGTTGGCCGTCCCGAGGTCCATGGCCAACTCCTGGGTGAGGAATGAAAAGAGTCCCATGAGGCGGTTTAGTGTTTGAAGTGGCGCAATCCGGTGAATACCATGGCCATCCCGTTAGCATTGCAATAGTCGATGGTCTCCTGGTCGCGCACCGAGCCGCCGGGCTGAATGATCGTATCGATCCCTTCGCCATGAGCGATCTCGGCGCAGTCGGCGAACGGGAAGAAGGCGTCCGAAGCGAGCACCGCACCCCGCAGGTCGAACCCGAACGACTTCGCTTTGGCAATGGCCTGTTTCAAGGCATCGACCCGCGAGGTCTGCCCGATGCCGCTGGCGAGCAGCATGCCGCCTTTGGCCAAAACGATCGCATTGGATTTCGAGTGTTTCACAATTTTGTTGGCGAAGATCAGGTCTTTCAATTCCGCATCGGTAATTCCTTTGGCCGTCACCTGTTTAGCCTCGGAATCCAGCCCCCCTACCTTCGCATCCCGCTCCTGTACGGCGACCCCGCCGAGCAGCGACCGGAACTGCCGTCCGCAAGCACAGCCCCCCCCCGCACTGACATCGGTCTTGGTTTTGAGAATAATCCGGTTTTTCTTGGTTTCGAGAATGGCCAGCGCCTCCGGTTCATACCCCGGCGCCATAATGACTTCGAAGAAGATTTCGTTGATTTTTTCAGCCGTAGCCTTATCGACTACCCGGTTGGTAATCAGCACTCCGCCGAACGCCGACACCGGATCGCCCGCCAGCGCATCTTTCCACGCCTCGACCAAAGTAGGCCTTACCGCCACCCCGCAGGCGTTGTTGTGCTTCATGATCACGAATGCAGCGTCGGAAGAGTCATTGGCGAATTCGCCGATGAGGTTCACCGCGGCATCCATGTCGAGCATATTATTATAGGAGATCTCCTTGCCGTGCAGCTGTTCGAACCGTTCGGACAGATCCCCGTAGAATGTCGCCGCCTGATGCGGATTTTCGCCGTACCGCAAGTGGGTAGCTTTCTGTTCCGTAAAGCTCTGCTTGAATGCCGGAATCCCTTCGGTGCGGTTGAAGTAGTTGAAAATCGCGGTGTCGTAGTGCGAACTCACGTTGAACGCCTCTGCCGCCAAATGCCTGCGCTGCTCCAACGTAGTCGCCCCATCTTGCGTCTTAAGCAGGTCGAGGATATAGCCGTACTGCGCCACACTCGGCACAATCGCGACGTCCTTGAAATTCTTGGCTGCGGCGCGAATGAGCGAGATACCGCCGATGTCGATCTTCTCGATAATCTGCTGTTCGGTCGCTCCCGGCGTGGCCACGGTCTGTTCGAAAGGATAGAGGTCGACGATCACGAGGTCGATCTCGGGAATTTCATACTGTGCGACCTGCTGAATATCGGTCTCGTTGTCCCTGCGGGAGAGAATACCGCCGAAGACTTTCGGATGCAGGGTCTTGACCCGCCCGCCGAGTATCGACGGATACCCGGTCAGATCCTCGACGGCATGGGCTTTGACGCCCAGTTCTTCGATAAAGGTCTGTGTCCCGCCGGTCGAATATATCTTCACGCCGTGCTTATCTAACTCGCGAACGATCTCTGCCAACCCGTCCTTATAGAAGACGGAAATCAGCGCGCCTTTGATTTTTTTCACTGTCGTAAGTTGTTGTTTGTTTTAAAGTACAAAGATACGACATTTATTTGTTTGTCGTTCAGTCGGAGAGGGGAAGAAGGCAGGAATTTTCGTCTTTTTCCGACCTCCGCACAGGGCGCCAGCTAAGGGACTGGGCCGAGACTGCCATCGGGCGTTTTATTGGGCCGTCGGCAGCTGGAGGATGCGAAGCATCCGTCAAAAGTTTTTCTGGTTCTCTTTGTTCACAACCGACGCTGCCAGCGAGTGCAATGCAAACGCAGTTTGCGAATTGCCGAGCGGCGAGGAGGAAGGCAAAGCCAACGAGAACAGTACCAGCCGGGGCAGTGATCAGATCGCGCGCCTCGCCTAAAGAGGGAAATCGTCAAAATGTGCTGGCGCGTTTTGACAAGATTTCCCCAGGCGCGCGAACGAAGAGTTGGGCTGAGTTGATTAAGCGATACGCAGTATCGCTCCGTCCCGCCGGGGTCACCCGGACGCCGCCCGCGCAGGGCAGTTTCAGGCGGGACAAAGCTCATCCGCGCGCGATCGCTGAAGAAGAAAATCATTCAAACGCGTTGAAT
>NZ_CAQIVA010000009.1:0-62796 GCF_948810725.1 uncultured Rikenella sp. | reverse complement strand
TATCGCTCCGTCCCGCCGGTGCGCCCATCGGGCGTTTTGTTAGGGTTGTCTTTGCCTTATTAGCCGTCTGCCGCCCGCGCAGGGCAGTTTCAGGCGGGGCAAAGCTCGCCCGCGCGCGATTGCTGGAGAAGGAAATCGTTAGAACAATTGTGAATTGTTCTAACAAGATTTCCGCCAGCGCGCGGACAGAGAACGGAGGTAGAGGCTGGCAGTGGAAATGCGTCAGCATTTCCCGTCCACGGGACGTGGGGCCCGCGCGGCCCGAGCGCAGTACCCTCCTGTTGGCGAAGACGCGCGCCCCGCCTAAAGAAGCGATTTAACTATTTCGGTGGTGAGCCGAAATAACTGAATCGCGCAGGCGCGCGAAAAACTCGATTCCGCGCAAAAATCCGTCGCCCGCCCGCTTAAGAGGGTATATTTTGCCGGTTGGCGCTCGGCCAATCCGGCAAGAATTGCCGCGGGCGACGTTTAGGAGTAGATACGTCCATTTTTTGAGTGCCGAGCGGCACCGGCGGAGCGACAGCGGAGCCGCAGTGAGGCGGACACGGAGCGGAGGACTGGGGCGTGCTTGGGGGCGTGCCTGTTCTTCAGGCGCGAAAACCGATTACGGTTTTCGCGCCGCGCTGGGTTGAGCTTTGGGTTGAAATTTGGGCCGAGAGCGAATAGCGCGATTCCGAAGGGAATCGCCGTCCTCGGTGAGGGCGACGCTTTAGCGGCGCGTGGGGGGGCGCGCCGAGGACGAATCCGACAGAAAAATGCTGTGCTTTTGCGGTTCGTAGAACCGCCGCAGCCCGAACTCAACAGAATGGGGTGGTGCTGGTGCCGGAATTGTTACGACCTTTAGGTCGCCGGCCTTGTCGCCCAGCGGCGAAGCCGCTCGGGGGGATGGGCGACAGGCCGAACCAGATGGAAGGTGGTGATAAATGGTAGCGCGCGGCCCGAATCCGACAGAATTGGGGCGGTGAATGGGCTGAGCTTCTGCGACCCTTTGGGTCGCGCAGTTCGCCGCCACCCCACGCGGCGGGCTGCAACTCGTCGGAGCTCGTTGCACTCACCGCCGGCGGCGAGCCGCTTAAACGAAAGACGAACAGGCCGAACCCGGTACTCCCGGGCGTTCGTCCGCACAAAGTTCGGCTACATGGGGCAGCTCCAGCCCATTGCCCACCACGGGCTCGTGTCTTGTTTATTCCGAGAGGCAACGCAACTGAAAACCGTAGGCGCGGGCATTGGAATTGCTTGGATTAAGATTCGACACATAAGAGAGTAGATAAGACCCATAGATGCCGCTCGCAGCGGAAGACCAGTTGAAACCTCCCCCCGCCACACTGACCAGATCGCCCAATGAACTTTTCTCTCCCGCACCGCGGTAGCCCGGGGCGCACTCACAGGGCCTTCTCCCCCAATAATCAGCTCTCAGTCTCTCGAATTTCGATCTGCGCACACGAAAAATCCCTCTTGGAGTCATTATTGAAAAATTTTTACATACCTTTGCCCCGTTATTTCAAAACCGGAAACCGAGGACGATCGTGAATATCTGCGCACTCTCTTTGCGACGACGACGATAAGTTCCCCCTGCGCACCCTCCCTCGACGGAGGTACACACAGAGGGGGATTCCTCTTTTGCACCCCGTTTCATACTGCTTTTTCGGCTTGCGTGCCATGGGTACATGCGTTATGCCGGCGCGGGTGTTTTTCTTCCTTCACCGGAAAATAACCGACATTTTTACATAAATCTCTTGTACTCAAGATGACTATTGATGATTTTGACGTCCTCGTTGCAGGCGAGGAACATACCCGTTTCGCTCAGGAGATCTGCACCGAGATGGCCGAATCCGCTAAAGCACGCGGTACGGGTATCGCGAAACGTACCCCGGAGTACGTGGCTTCGAAAATGCGCGAAGGCAAAGCCGTCGTAGCATTCCACAAAGACGGACGCTGGGCCGGATTCAGCTACATCGAAAGCTGGGGACACAACGGCTATGTGGCCAACTCGGGGCTGATTATCAATCCGGAGTTCCGCAAACTGGGGTTGGCCAAAGCGATCAAAACCAAAACTTTCTTCCTCTCGTTGGTGAAATTCCCGGGGGCTAAACTCTTCGGGCTCACCACAGGGCTGCCGGTCATGAAGATCAACAATGAGTTGGGCTATCGGCCGGTGATCTTCTCGGAGCTGACCGACGACGAAACGTTCTGGAAAGGCTGCGAGAGCTGTGTGAACTTCCCGATCCTCCAGAGCAAACAACACAAAAATTGCCTCTGTACGGCGATGTTGTTCGACCCGGCGGAAGATACGATTCGTGTCCCGTGGCCGACGGATCTCCCCAAACCTGAAAACTTTAAATAACCGTTCGATTATTTGCACCTCACTTGGAGGGTACTGTTCTTTTTGTGAACAAAAAGAACCAAAAAAACTTTAGACGGATGCTTCGCATCCTCAAGCTGCCGGCGGCCCAACTCTCGGACTCTTCTTTGGGTCGGGAGCAAACGGCGCGCTAATGCGAGCTAAACCCCATGCGCGCCGTTGTCCCGACCCAAAAGCAGTCACGCAGAATGAGTACTGCGGAGCCTAAGGTATAGCGTAGCTAGCATAAAAGTTTTTGGTGCCGCTTTTTCCAAAAAGCGGCAGTTCCGTCCGGATGGGAGCAGCATAATCGAATAATTAACAGAAATTTAGATATGGAAAAGAAGAAAGTAGTGCTCGCCTTTAGCGGCGGATTGGATACCTCGTATTGCGCGATTTACCTCGCCAAAGAGATGGGACTCGAAGTGCACGCCGCCCTGGCCGACACCGGCGGATTCTCGAAAGAAGAGCTCGACAAAATCGAAAGTCGTGCAAAAGGCTTGGGAGTGGCCAGCTATGTACGGCTCGACGTATCCCACACCTATTACGAGCAGAGCATCAAATACATGATCTTCGGCAACGTGCTCAAGAACAGCACCTACCCGATTTCGGTCAGCTCCGAGCGGATTTCGCAGGCCACCGCCATCGCCAAATACGCCAAGGAGATCGGCGCCGACTACCTGTGCCACGGTTCGACCGGCGCAGGCAACGACCAGGTGCGGTTCGATATGATTTTCAACATCATCGCGCCCGAGATCGAAGTAATCGCCCTGATCCGCGAGAAACGCCTTTCGCGCGAGGAAGAGATCGCCTATCTGCGTTCCCACGGCGTCGATTTCGACTTCAAGAAAGCCGAATATTCCATCAATCAGGGGATTTGGGGCACCTCGGTCGGCGGGAAAGAGACCCTCACCTCGTCCGAGACCCTGCCCGAAGAGGCTTACCCCTGCCAGCTCAAAGTGGCCCACGACGCGCCCGCCAAGCGCATTACGCTGACTTTCGAGAAAGGAGAACTCGTTGGGATCGACGGCAAACATTACGACGATAAAGTAAAGGCTATCCAGGATTTGCAGCATATCGCCGCGCCGTATGCCATCGGGCGGGATATGCACGTCGGGGATACTATTATCGGGATCAAGGGCCGTGTCGGGTTCGAAGCGGCTGCGCCCATGATTATCATCAAGGCGCACCACATGCTCGAAAAACACGTGCTGACCAAGTGGCAGCTCTTCTGGAAAGACCAGCTTTCGGCTTTCTACGGAAACTACCTCCACGAGGGCCAGTACTACGATCCGGTGATGCGCGATATGGAGGCATTCCTCGACAGCTCGCAGCGGAATGTGACGGGGGATGTCTTCGTCGACTTGCTGCCTTATCGATTCTTCGTGGTGGGGATCGAGTCGAAACACGATCTGATGTCGAACAAGTTCGGGGCTTACGGCGAAACGATGAGCAACTGGACGTCGGATGATGTCAAGGGTTTCGGCAAGATTTTCGGCAACCAAAACGCGATCTATTACGCGGTCAATCCGTCCGAAATCGAAAAATAACCGTTCGCTTATCTGTACTTTGTGCCGGATAGAACCGTACCTTTCTTGAAAGAAAGGTACCCAAAGAACTTTTGCAGAGGTCGTCCCGGTGGGACGACCACGGGTTATCTCCGCCTCGTTCGTTGGGCTAAGATTTTCAGGCGAGGCGCGCGTGGGGTTCTCGCCCATTATTAGCGCGCTCGCCGAAAATCCAGCCCAACCAATCGGGCAGACACGGCCAGAGCATCCCGCAGGGATGCGCTCTGAAGTTTTTTTGGCTCTTTTTGTTCACAAAAAGAACAGTACCCTCCTGGGCAGGTACCGATAAAAGAACGATTAATTTTAAAATTATGGAGAAGATACGAGTAGGAATTATCGGAGGGGCCGGTTATACCGGCGGCGAAGCCGTGCGTCTGTTGATACACCACCCTGGCGTCGAGCTGGCGTATGTGCACAGCAACTCGAACGGCGGGAATCTGGTGAGCGACGTGCACGCCGATTTGTTCGGTGATACAGAGATGCGGTTCACCGACGCACCGATTAGTCAGCTGCCGAAAGTCGATGTGATGTTCCTGTGCGTCGGACACGGAGACGCCCGGAAATTCCTGGAGGCCAATAAGATTGCCGCTGATGTGCGGATAATCGACCTCTCGCAGGACTTTCGGATCGCACCCGACACCGCTATCGACGGGCACGAGTTTGTCTACGGCTTGCCGGAACAGAATCGGGAGGCTATCAAAGAGGCGAAAAACATCGCCAATCCGGGATGTTTCGCCACCTGTTTGCAACTCGCCCTGTTGCCCTTGGCCGCCAAGGGATTGATCCGCGGGGATGTGCATATCTCGGCCACGACCGGCTCGACCGGAGCGGGGCAGAAGCTCGCAGCGACGTCGCATTTCTCGTGGCGGGCCAATAACTTGTCCACCTATAAGGTGTTCGAACACCAGCACTTGCGCGAAGTGGGGCAGATGATCCGGACGTTCGAACCCGCTTTCGACGGGGCGGTGAACTTCATTCCGTACCGGGGGGACTTTACGCGAGGGATTATCGCGTCGGTCTACACCGATTTCACCGGAACTTTGGAAGAGGCACAGGCCATTTATAAGGATTACTATGCTTCGGCGGCTTTCACGCACGTCAGCGACAAGGCGATTTCGCTGAAACAGGTGGTCAATACGAACAAGTGCCTGCTCCACCTGACGGTGCACGAGGGCAAACTGCTGATTATGTCTGTGATCGACAACCTGTTGAAGGGTGCATCTGGTCAGGCGGTGCAGAACATGAACCTGATGTGCGGTCTTCCGGAAACGATGGGGCTCCACCTCAAACCACAGGCTTTTTAATTGTTCTGTTATCGTTCTTTGCCCTGGAGTGAACTGTTCTCTTTGTGAACAAAGAGAACCAGAAAAACTTTAGAGGATGCTCACGCATCCTAAAGCTGCCGGCGGCCCAGATCTCGGACTCTTCTTTGGGCCGGGAGTTGTAGCACGCAATAAGGTTTAGCTCACATTAGCGCGCTACAACCCCGACCCAAAAGACTTTCGAAGACTAAAGACTGCGGAGCCTGAGGAGTAGCGTAGCTATCATAAAAGTTTACCTTAAGGTTTCCTCCTTGCGCCTCGGCCATTCAAGTAAACTTGATGGCAACTCGGCTGCTGCGTCGGTTTTGGTGCCGCTTTTTCCAAAAAGCGGCAGTTCTCTGCGGGTAGACACGAATAACCGAAAAAATACAAGACCATGAAATTATTCGACGTATATCCCCTTTACGACATCGAGATCGTCAAGGCGGAAGGTTCCACCGTGTGGGACGAAAAAGGAGAAGAATACCTCGATTTTTACGGCGGCCACGCCGTGATCTCGATCGGGCACACCCATCCGCGGTATGTGAAGCGGCTGACCGACCAGCTCGGTAGAGTCGGATTTTACTCCAACTCCGTGCGGATCAGCGCCCAGAAAGAGCTTGTCGAGAAACTCGGCAAACTGTCCGGACATGACGACTACCAGCTCTTTCTGTGCAACTCCGGAGCCGAGGCCAACGAGAACGCCATGAAACTCGCCTCGTTCCACACCGGACGGAAAAAGATCGTTGCCATGCACGGCGCGTTTCACGGTCGGACCTCGCTCGCCGTCGCCGCGACTGACAATCCGAACATCACCGCTCCGGTGAACCGGACAGAGAACGTCATTTTCGTCACCCTGAACGACGAGCAGGAACTCGAAAAACTGTTTGCCACACAAGGGAACGAGATTGCTGCTGTGATTCTGGAAGGGATCCAGGGCGTCGGCGGCATTCGGATCGCCTCCGACGACTACCTGCGGAAAATACGTTCGCTTTGCGACCAGTATGGAGCCTTGTATATCGCCGACAGCGTGCAGTGCGGCTGCGGACGAACCGGGAAATACTACTCCCACGACTGGGCGGGAGTCAATGCCGATATCTACACCATGGCCAAAGGGATCGGGAATGGGTTTCCGGTGGCTGCGGTCTCGATTGCGCCGCACATCGCGCCGAAATACGGCATGCTCGGAACGACCTTCGGCGGGAACCATTTGGCTTGCGCCGCTGCGCTGGCGGTGGCCGAGGTGATGACCGAAGACAAACTGGTGGAGAATGCGAAGAAGATAGGCGACTACCTGATGACCGAATTGAAGAAATTGCCGAACATCAAAGAGGTGCGCGGCAAAGGGCTGATGATCGGCGTCGAACTGAACGAAGAGAGCGCGCCGTTCCGCAAACGGCTGTTGTTCGACGAACATATCTTCGTGGGGTCGTCGTCCGACAAGAACACCTTCCGGCTCTTGCCTGCCTTGAATATTACGCAGGCGCATTGCGACCGGCTGCTGGCTTCGCTGCGCAAACTGTTGGCGTAACTTTCTTCGAGGCGGAGATAGGAATCGGGGCTCTATTCCGAAAGGAATAGAGCCCCGATTTTGCAATTAAAAGATCGCTTCGATCTCCTTGAACCAGTATCGTCGGATTTCGCCTGAAAAGAGGCGTAAAATCAGCTCCCCGGTATCCGCGTCCACCCCCGCCACCGTCGCCTCGAACCGCTCGCCCGAAGCGACATCGCGATAAGGATAGCTCTCCTGAGTCTTCCCCCGCCACAAACGGGCCGTAAAATCGGCGTGTAAAACCTTGCACCCGGCATCCGTCCCCACTTGTGCATAACGCAGCGAAAAAGCCTCGCAAAACGCAGCCAACAGCTCGTCCGGAGCGACCGGCGCCGCATCCGGCGGCAACTCGTTGGCGATCGAAGTCGGATTGGGCAGCGAAGGGTCGAACTTCCGTTGCCGCACGTTGATGCCGATGCCGATCACCGACCGGCTCAGGTATTCGCTTTGGAGAGAGTGCTCGATCAGAATCCCGCCGAGCTTCCGGTCGCCGGCATAGAGGTCGTTCGGCCACTTGATATCGCACGCCACCGCCCCCCGTGTCACCCTCCGCACCGCATCGCTCGCCGCCAGCGCCGCCGCTTCGCTAATCCGGAACTGCCGTTCGACCGGTATGTGCGTCGGCTCCAGTACCAACGAAAACATCAGGTTCATCCCCGGTTCGCTCACCCAGCGATTCCCCCGCTGGCCCCGTCCCGCCGTCTGGCGCCGCGCCGTAATGATCGTCCCCTCGCGATACGAAGCGGGCGAAGCCATCGCCACGTCGTTCGTCGAGGTGACCTCCTCTAACCGAACAATCCGATACTCCATCTCCTCCCGTCGATCAAAGGGTCAGTGTCGTCCCCCCGTAGCCCGGCAGCGTCAGCCGCTCGGCAGCGCAGATCACCACGCTTTTCACCCCCGACCGGATGGCCGTAAAGGCGTTGTCGAGCTTCGGCAGCATCCCGTCCGCCACCACCCCGTCGGCCTTGAGCCGTTCGTAGAGTGCCGGGTCGATACCGGAGATCACCGAATTGTCGTCCTCCACATCCTTGAGCACACCCCGCTTTTCGAAGCAGTAGACCAGCTCGACGGCATACCGTTTCGCCAGCCCCACCGCCACCGCCTGCGCCACCGTGTCGGCATTGGTGTTGAGCAAACCGCCCCCCGTTTCCGAATCCGCGTCGAAGGTAATCGGCGCCACGACCGGTACCAAACCTCCCTCGATCAGCGTCGCAGCGGTGTCGAGGTTGAAATCGGTCGGATCGCCCACAAAGCCGTAGTCTATCCCCTTCGCAGTCACCGGCCGCCGTTTCGAACGGATCAGCCCTCCGTCCGCCCCGCAGAGCCCCAGCGCGTTGCACCTCTCCTCCTGCAAAGCAGCCACAATATTTTTGTTAATCAAGCCTGCGTAGACCATCGTGACGATGCGCAACATTTCGGCATCGGTCACCCGCCTCCCGTCGATCATCTGCGCTTCGATGCCGAGCCCCCGCGCTATGGCCGTCGCCACTTTGCCCCCGCCGTGTACCAGCACTTTGTGCCCTTCGAGCGTCGCGAAGTCGCGCAAAAACTGCTGTAATTTCTCCGGATGATCGACCACGTTTCCGCCGATCTTGATGACTTTCAGTGTTTCCATCGTCGTTGCCATTACTTTTCTGCCGCCTGGAATGCGTCGTAGAGGGCCGTGGCGATCTTCTTGCCGCCCCGTGCCGAGATGTGCGTATAGTCCTTGGCCGCCCATCCGTTCTTGACGAAAGCGCCCATGCCACCCGCCGCCCGCATCGCGTCGTAGGTGTTCCAGAACAGTACCCCGCACTCTTTGGCCACCTCTTCCTGAGTGGAGACCATCGCGCGAATGCCCGGCATCGTGACGAACGCTCCGTTGTTCCGCGTCGCCCGGTCGCCCACGCTCATGATCAGAATCGCCACCCCCGGGAAACACCGTTTGATGTGGTTCACCACCGCAGCCATCTGTTTGCGGTAGGTCGAATAGTCCGTCACCTGGCTCGATACCACGTTCAGGCCGTATTGCAGGATGATCAGGTCGTAGGGAGAGAGGTTGCCGAACTGGCTCGTGAGCGTCGGGTTGATCCGCCCCATGACCGTCCCCGGATTGCCCCGCACCGAGAAGTTGTCGACGCAGACGCCCGTCGGATTCTCCAGAAAGACCCCGTAGGCCGTAAAACCCTCGACGTCGTTGACCGAGTAGCGGATCGTCCGGATATCTTCATCGATGGTCATCTCTTGCAACGCCTCCGAAGGCTCGGTGTTGAGCAGGAACTCCCGTTCGCCGTTGACCGTCGCCCGCACCACCGACTGCCCTTTGCTGATGAAGAGCAGCCGCGCTCGCCGGAACCGGTCGAGGTGTTTCTTGTTGGACGAGCCCTTGTACTCCACGTAGCTGTCTTCCGAGGGAGTGTAGCGGAAAGCCGAGATGGTATAGGCGCCCGATTTGTTATTGACGATCGAGCTCTGTTTCCATTTGCCGAACTTGTGTCCCACCGTCTGGCGGAAGCCCGCGACCTGCGAAGTAATGGGCACGAAGCCGACCCCTCCGCCCCCGTATCGGGTCTGCATCAGCTCGCGGAAGTCCGAAGTGAGCAGGTCGCCCTCGATGAACGAGTCGCCCATGAAGCCGATCCGCACCGGCCGCCGCATCTGGCGCGTCCGGCCGAGTTTCCCCATGAAATTGCGCAGCATATTCCCGTCGGACGAGTAGTCCATGATCGGAATCACCCCCTGTGTCGGTTGCGCGGTTTGTGTCGTCGTCGCGCCCGCCCGCTCCTCGGCAGCCGTCGTGTCGGCAGGGGCCGGCACGCTCGGCAAAGCGGTGTCGAAAAGGGTACGGGTCGTATCCGCCGCCCGCCCCGTCTCCTCCGGCTCCGGTTCCGGCTCTACGAAGATGGTGCTCACCGCCCGTGTGCTGTCGCCCGCCGCCGAAGCGACGGTGTCCGGTTCCGACACCGAACGGGCTACGTATTCGCCCCCCTCCGGCCGTCGCCCGGCTTCGGTTTCGCCCACCAGCTGGTCGAGGTTCGCGACGGTGTTCCCCTCGTTGAGGTCGGCCAGGATATCGACGGGTTTGAGCCCGACAGCGCGAACCGCGTTCTCGGGAATATAGTTCAGTCCGACGGTCATCAGGACGACCAGCAGGGCCAGTCCGAAAGCGTAGCGGATGTAGTTTTTCATATCGACAGAGGGGCGCATCGTGCGCCGGGGTTATAAAAAGGTAGCTGTTTTACGAGTGGTCGACGGCCCCAAAGGTGTGGAAGCCGGTTACAGCTCTTTCCTGAGCCGCGAAGCCGGAATGCCGAGCATCTCGCGGTACTTGGCCACCGTCCGCCGGGCGATCTTGTATCCTTTGGCCGTCAGGGTATCCATCAAGGCCTCGTCGGTCAGCGGGTCGCGCTTGTCCTCGCCCTCGATCGCTTCGGCCAGTATGCGTTTGATTTCGCGCGTGGAGACCTCTTCGCCGCTCTCGGTGAGCAGCCCTTCCGAGAAGAAGTATTTCAGCAGAAAAACGCCGAAGTGGGTCTGGATGTACTTGCTGTTGACCACCCGCGAGATGGTCGAGATGTCGAACCCCGTGGCGTCGGCGATGTCTTTGAGGATCATCGGCCGGAGCTTGGCTTCGTCGCCCTCGATGAAGAAGTCGCGCTGGAAGTGGAGGATAGCCCGCATGGTCTTCATCAGGGTCTCCTGCCGCTGCTTGAGGGCCGAGATGAACCACTTGGCCGACTCGATCTTCTGTTTGATAAACTGCAAGGCCTCCTTGTCCGCTTCGCTCTGTTCCGAGGTGTTCATCGCCCGCTCCGCCATCCGCAGGTAGCCGCTGTTGATCTTCAGGTCGGGCACGCTCCGCGAGGCGAGCTGGAGGTCGAAGTTGCCGTTGTTGTAGTCGAGCAGGAAGTCGGGAATGATGTTGGGCGAGGCGGCCGAGCTCTCGTCGGCATATCCGTTGGTGGGCTTCGGGTTGAGGTGCATGATCTCCTCCAGCGCCGCCCGGAACTCCTCTTCGGTCACCCCTAACCGCCGGATCATCCGCTCGTAGTGCTTCTTCAGGAAAGCGTCGTAGTGGTCGGAAAGAATCGCAATGGCCAGCTTCACGGCCGGTGTCTGCTCGCGCAAGGCCCGGAGCTGGATAATGAGACACTCGCCGAGGTTCCGCGCCCCGATCCCCGCCGGATCGAGCATCTGGATGACGCCGACGATGCGTTCCACCTCCTCTTCGGTCACCTCGACCCCCTGGGTGAAGGCGATGTCGTCGGTAATCGAAGCGACGGGCCGCCTCAGGTAGCCGTCGTCGTCGAGTGTCCCGATAATGAATCGGGCGATGGTCATTTCGCGTTCGTCGAGGTCGTGGTAGGCGAGCTGTTCGATCAGGAAATCCTGGAGGGACATCCCCTGCGACAAGGTGGGCGACCGTCTGTCGTCGTCCTTGGAGGTGTTGTTGACTTTGAGCTTATACGAGGCGGCGCTCTCTTCGTTCCGGAGGTAGTCTTCGAGCGTCAGCTGCGTTTCGTCCGTTTCGGGTTCGCGTTCCTCTTCTTCGAGCACCGGATTCTCTTCGATCTCCTGTTTGACGCGCTGTTCGAGCTGGAGCGTGGGCAGCTCCAGCAGCTTGATGCCTTGTATCTGTTGAGGCGAGAGCCGCTGTTGGAGTTTCTGTTCTAAACTTTGACTGATGGCCGCCATAAAAAGTAGGTTGTGGTTAGCTGCGTATAAACGGTAATTCAGGCAAATGTACGGATTTTCGGGCTGATTTCTTTCTATGAAAATCGCCGCTCGTTTCGTATGGACGAGCGGCGATCGGAATTTTTCGCCGGGAATCGAAAAAAGGTGTGCCTGTCACGCAGGCCCGCTCCCGCCTCGCTACATCCCTCCGGTCAGGCGCATCGCCTCCTGCACGCTGATCCGCTGCCCCCCCTGCAATGCCACCACGAAGGCGTCCCGATACCGCGGATGGGTCGCCCGGAAGCGCCGGCAAGCCGCCTGTGCCTCCGCATGGGTCGGATAGGCGCCGTAGTAGTAGGCGTATTTCCCGTCCGGTCTGCGCACCATCCGAATCCCCTGTACGTCGGAGTAGGTATCTTCGCTCGGTCTCGCCGTGAGTCCCACCTGAATCCGGAAGACGATTCTGGATTCGGCCGGAATCGCCGCCTGTGCCGTCTGAGTTGGTGCGACATAGCTTTCGGTAGCGGTCACCTCGCCCGTCCCCTTCACATATCCCTCTTCCTGGATCCGCAGGTCTACGAGCGAATCGACGAAGTGCCGGAACGACCGTCCGCTGGAGTAGATGTCGGAAAAGGTACGCTCCTGAGGCAGCGATTCGAGTTTCCGATCCAGCACCGCGATCTGATCCGCCAGTTCCGCCAGCTCTTTGGTGATTTTCCGTGCCCTCGGCCCGCGTGCCGTCCGGAGCTCGGCTCCGAGCATATCGACCTGTCGTTGTAGCTCGGCCCGCCGTTCCGAGAGGTTGCAGACGAGCCGTCCCGACGGATTGAGCTGTGCCCGCGGCGTTCCCCGCACCACCGTGGCGTTCGGGTCGACCCATTCGCCTTTCTTGGGTGCCACCCCTCCGGCCTGCTGGTAGCTGAGCGCTTCGGCCCGCTGCCGCGCCGCCCGCCGGTTCCGGGCCGGGAGCTCTTCGATGGAGGAGAAAAGAACGACCCCTCCGAGCATCAGCGCCGGAAGAGCGAATCGTATGATGAATCTTGACATAGCGCGTAACTGGTTTATTACGTGAGCAAATGTAGTGATTTCAGAATTACTGACAAAATTGCCGCCCCTTCGGCGAGCGTCTCGGTCACATGCCCAGCGCGTCGAGTATCTTTCGGGTCGCCCCCGCCCGGCTTCGGACATATTCCCCTGCCGATCCTCCCCGCCTCCGCAGCGTCTCCGGATCGTCCACCCACGCCGCCACGGTCGCCTTCAACTCCTCCGCCCCCGATACAGAGGCCGCCGCTCCTAAAGCCACCAGCTCCACCGCCTCGGCAAAAGCTTCGTATTTCGGCCCGAAGAGCACCGGCATCCCCCATGTCGCCGCCTCCAGCGTGTTGTGTATCCCCCGTCCGAACCCCCCGCCGATATAGGCCAGCTGTCCGTATCGATAAACGCCCGACAGCATCCCGATCGTGTCGATCACCAATAATGTGGCCTCCCGCAAAATTTCCGTCGACCCATCGTCAGATGCGGTCAAATGCGTGTAGCGCACGCTTTTCCGCCCGCTCCTGTCGATCAGGGCGTCGATCCGTACCGAATCCAGCTCGTGCGGCGCCACGATGAACTTCATCTCCGGCCGTGCGTGCATCAGTTCGAGCAATATCTCCTCGTCCGGCCCCCACGTGCTGCCGCAGACCATCACCGGCGCCTGAACGCCCTCCACGAAAGCCTCCGCCCACGGCATTTCCCGCGCCGCCGCCGAATCGGCCAATGCCACGACCCGGTCGAACCGCGTGTCTCCGCTCACCGTCACCCGCTCCGGCCCGAATCCGATCGAGCCCAACAATCGTGCCGAATCGTCGTTCTGGACGAAAAACCGGTCGAGCAGCCCGATCGTCCGGCGCATGAACCTCCCCATGGCATTCTTCCGGAAAAAAACGGTGTCCGGACGAAAAATCGCCGACACTACACAACTCTTCGCCCCGAAATCCCGCAGCGCCGAGAGGTAGTTGTACCAGTATTCGTACTTGACGAAAACGGCCTGTTCCGGCCTCACCGCCGCCACGAATCGTCGTGCGTTCCGCGGCGTATCCGCCGGGAGGTAGTAGATGGCGTCCGCCAGCGGGTAATCTTTCCGGATTTCGTACCCCGACGGCGAATAGAAGGTCAGTACGATCCGCCGATAATCCGGCGTCCCGACCAGATGTTTCGCCCGAATCGCCTCGATCAGCGGTCTTCCCTGCTCGAACTCCCCGAGCGAAGCACAGTGCACCCATATGGTCTGCAATCCCCCTCCCACCGAAGAGGCCGCGGCTTCCGCCCGCTCGATCCGCCGCAACAAGCCTCTCCGTCCCCGCCACAAAAGCCGTGCTTTTCGGTGGAACGGCGCGGCCAGCGCGATGACCAGGCTGAAAGCGCGTATGAAACAGTTATACAGGTATTTCACGGTCTAATCCGATCCGAATGGTTACTTGATAATCGAGGTCAGCATCGCCGCCATCGAAACCGTATTGGTCATCAACCCCATCACCTCGGCCGCGCTCATCCCGCGCCCCTTCGGCGGTTTCGAGGGGATGACGATCTCGCACCCCGGCTCCACCTTCGGCCACTTGCCGCCCCGCTTGGCGTCCGGCAGCCCGTTGGCGTAGATCACGAAAGGCCGCTTCTTGGCCCGGTCGGCATATCCGCCGCCCCGAGCGATGTAGTCTCTGATCTTCTGCCCCTCGACGTAGGTGACGGTACACGGATAGAGCACTGCGCCGCTGATCGTCACCGTGTTGTTGAACTTCGGCACCATCAGAATGTCGCCGTCCTCCAGCACCAGATTGTCCAGTCCGTCCGGATTGGCCAGCGCGGCCGGCAGGTCGATAGCGATCGGGAAGTAGTCTCCCACCTCCATCTGTTTCAGCACGATGGTGTCCCCCGTCGCCGAGCGTCCCCGGGCCGAGAGGTCGGCCAGCGTCTCCAACCGGGCCAAGCGCTCCTCGGTCAGCTTCCGCTTCAGGTAAGCTCCCGGCGCATAAGCCTCCGTCGTCAAGCCCCCCGCCTTGGCCACCAGATCGCTCAGCCGGTCGTTGTTGGTCGAGAGCACGTATTCGCCGTCGAAGAGCAGCTCGCCCTGCGCAAATACGCTGGTCTGTTCGTTATACCCCGGCGACCGACGGATGTAGATTTGGTCGAACGGCTGTAATTTGAAAGATGCGGTTTCGGAAGAAAGCCCCAGGTCGGCCGGAATGTTGAACTGGAAGAGTTCCGCGATCCGATCCGACTGCTCCGTCGAGTTGGGGTTTTTCACCCGCCGGGCCACCTCGATCCGAGATAATGAAGCCGACTCCTTGAGCCCGTTGGCCATCAGAATGGCATCCTCGATGGTCATATTGTCGCGGTAGAGCAGCGTCTGCGGCGTATTCACCTCGCCTTTCACTTCGATGGTGTACCCTTCGCGCAGCGAGTTGATCGACGGAATCCGCACCAGGTCTTCCGGTCGGAGCCGGATGTCTGCCGCCGTCCCGTCCAGCACCCCCCGCAGGTCGATCGCTTCCACGGTGAACGTATAGTCGTCGTTGAGCCGCACGATCTGTGCCCGACTCGTCAACGCGTCGCCGCGAATCCCTTCCGCCCGTTCGATCAGTTGGCGCAGCGTGGTCACGCTGTCGCCCAATTCGTAGTCTCCCGGCCGCCACACCGCTCCGTCGATCGTCACCCGGTTGGCATACTGCCGGATCACCTCGCCCACCGCCACACTGTCGCCGTCGGCCATGGCGAATATCGCAAAATCTTCCGCCGGCACGCTGTGCACGCTCATCATCCGGCCCGACTTGCGGTTTACTGTCAGGTTGTCCTTATAAGCCTCCCCCATGAACCCCCCGACATAGTCCAGCAGATTGGCCGCCGTCTCGCCTTTTTTGAGCTCATAGATCCGCGGCCGCTTCACCTTCCCCGTCACTTTGACTAAGTTTTCGTACGGCTGCACCACGATCATGTCGTTGTCCTGCAACCCCACGTTCACCTCCTGCTTCCCCCCCAGCAGGTAGTCGTAGACGTCGAGCTCGGCCACCTGTTTATTTCCCCGGATCAGTTTGATGCTCCGCAGCGAGCCGATGTCGCTCACCCCTCCCGCCTCGTACAGCGCGTTGAACAGCGTGGCCAGCGACGGCAGCGTGTAAGTCCCCGGCATCGACGCCTCGCCGATGATGTTGACCTTGATCGAGCGGATGTTGCCTAACGACAGTTTGAGCTGCACCGAGCCGTCGTTGAGCCCCGAGATCGATTTCGCCAGCTTGTTCCGGATCCGTTTTTCCGCCGCCTCGATCGTGAGTCCCCCCACCTGTACCACCCCGGCGTCCGGGATGGCGATGATTCCGTCCGGGCTCACCTTCAGGTCGTAATTGGCCTCCGCATCTCCCCAGAGGTCGATGAAGAGCTGGTCGCCCCCCGCCAGTACATAATTGGCCGGCGTGGGCAGGTTATAGGTCGGCGCGAAAGTGAGGTTCCGGGCCGAGAAAATCTCCCGCCCGAAGACGCTGTTCCGCAAAACCGAGTCCTGTATCCGTTTTTCGGCATCTTTGAGCCGCTGCTCCTCCTCCGGCGTCAGCTTGCCCGAGGCGTCCAGCCGCGGGTCGGTCACCGTCCTGTTCCCCACCGTCATATTCTGTTTCCCGGCCGCCGTCACCGTGCCGTCCGCCGTCTCGAAAATCTCGCCCGTCTCGGCGTCCACCAGATTCCCGTCCTGATCCCGGATGGTACGCACCCGGTAGTCGTTCTGTCGCTCCTGCTCCCGCCGATACTCCGTCCCGCGGGTATCCACCCCGTTGTTCCGCCGGTCGTACTCCAGATTTTTCAGGTCGGAATCTTTTCGCGTCCGGTCGGTCGTGGTCGATTGCTTATCCAGTTTTCCCTTGTCGGTCGTGGAGTTCTTGGTGGTCGACGAAACTTTGTTTTTCAGCTTTTCCAAGTCCCCGAGCCCCTCCAGCCCCTCGCGCAGATCGGGGTTATAGCCCGCCGCCTGCGCCTGCCGGATCATCTCCGGCGTGATTTCGCGGTTTTGGGCCGAAGCCGTGGACAGGCCGGTCGCCCACATCATGCCGCCGCCCAGTACGGAGGCCAAAAACAGGTGCCACTTCATCGATAAAATTACCATTTTCGGCAAAGATAATATTTTATGCTATCTTTGGTGTGTTAAACCAACGATTTATGCGGCGTAAAATTGCGGTTTCGGTTTTTCTTTTTCTGGCGATGTGTGTCGCCCGGTCGGCGGCCCAGGGCACGGCTTTGAAGTGGAACGCCTTGTATTGGGCCGTGGGGGTGCCTAATATGTCGGTCGAGACACGGCTCGGCAACCGGTTTACTTTCAACGGCGATGTCGTCTGGTCGCCGTGGGAGAGCGTCAAAGGGCGGCCGATGAAGGGGGTGCAGGTAATTCCCGAGGTGCGTTTCTATCCCAAGCAGGCTTTCCGGGGATTTTATGCCGGGGCATATGTCTCGTACGACTGGTACGAAGTGAGCAAGTGGGATCACCCGAAGACCGACGTGCAGCATGGTTACGGGACATGTATCGGGCTTACGCTGGGGGGGCAGATCGATATCGCGCGGCGGTGGGGGATGGACTTCTATGTCGGCGGCGGCTGGCACTACGGCTGGTACTACGGCGTGGATCGGACCACCGGACAGCATTATGCGGACTGGAACGCGAGCGGCGAGTGGATTCCTTACAAAGCGGGGGTGACCTTCGTCTACCGGCTGGGGATGGGGCGCAAGAGCGAATAAATCGATGGTTTTGACGGCTATACACGGATTCGTCGCCAGACTGGCCGACCTTTTCTATCTCAAACCCTTGCGGCGGTTCGTGCCCCAGGAGACTTTCCGGTATGCGTTCGTAGGGGGGCTGAACCTGCTCTTCAATCTGGTACTCTACTGGTTCTGCTTCAATTATGTGCTCGGCAAACGGGACACCGATTTCGGCATCGTCACCGTCTCGGCCCCGATCCTGGCCTTTCTGATCGCTTTCGTCATCACCTTCTTTACCGGATTTTGGCTGGTGCGGAAAGTGGCCTTCGACCGATCGCAGGTGCACGGCGCCAAACAACTCTTTCGCTATGCCCAGGTGGTCGGGGTCAATATCGCCATCAACTATTTCGGACTGAAACTGTTGGTGGATGTGCTGGGATGCTATCCTTCGCTGTCGTATGCCGCCTTGCAGGTCGTCACCACCCTCTTCAGCTATCTGGCCCAGCGGTTCTATACCTTCCGCACCCACCGTTGTCCGTCGTCGGACGAACCGGCCGGGGAGGCGGAATGACGGAGATTCCTTACCTTTGCCGAAACATTCAGAACGACACTTCGGGTATGATTCTCTCCCTTATCGTAGCAGTTGCCGAAAACGGCGTTATCGGTTGCGACGGCCGGATGCCGTGGCATCTGCGCGAAGACCTCGCGCGATTCAAGCGTATCACGACGGGCCATCCGGTGGTGATGGGGCGCAAGACCTTCGAATCGCTCGGCGGACGGCCCTTGCCGAATCGTACCAACATCGTCATGACGCGCCGGGCGGCGGATTTCCGTGTGCCGGACGGGGTAGTGGTCGTGGCTTCGCCAGAAGAGGCTTTTGCGCGGTATGCCGACTCCGACGAGGAGCTCTTCATTATCGGCGGCGGCGAAATCTACCGCCAAACCATGCCGTTGGCCGACAAACTCTACCTCACCCGCATCGCGGCCCGGCCGGAGGGAGACACTTACTTTCCGGAGGTGCGGCCCGAGGAGTGGCGCGAAGTGTGGCGCGAGGCTCATCCGGCGGCCCTCGACGGATCGGTTCCGGGATTCGAATTTATCGACTATCTTCGTATCAAACGACAGTAGAGCATGCAACAGGCATTGAAATTTCGGGCGCTCGGCTGCCTGGTGCAGGGCGTGCAGGCCGGTGTGCGTACCTGGTGGTGGCTGGTGAAGATGATGTTGCCGATTACGTTCGGTGTGGCGGTGTTGCAGTGGCTGGGGGTGATCGGGACGATCTCGCGGTGGCTGACGCCGGCTTTCTCCTACATCGGGCTCGACGGCGAGGGGGTGCTGACTTTTCTGACGGCTACTTTGACTTCGATCTATGCGGCGATCGGCGTGATGGGGACGTTGAATCTCGATTTTCGGAGCGTGACGATCGTGGCGGTGATGACGCTGATTGCCCATAACCTGATCGTGGAGTCGGTGGTTCAGCGTCGTTCGGGTTGCCGGTCTGGGTGGGGGATGGCTGCTTTGCGGCTGACGATGGCGATCTTTACGGCATGGATATTGAATCGGATTCTGCCGGCGGATTTTACGGGGAGGCTCCTGTTGGAGCATCGCGAGGCAGGCGAGCTGTCGTTCGGAGCGATCTTGCGGAACTGGGCGCTGACGCAGGCCCGGCTTTTCCCGCTGATGCTGGCGATGATCGTCAGCCTGAATGTCCTGCAACAGATTTTGCGGGAATTTTCGCTGATCGACTACCTGACCGCTCCGATGGCTTCGGTCATGCGGTTTTTCGGTCTTTCGCGGGATTGCGCATTCCTTTGGATCGTGCTGAATACGCTGGGTCTGGCCTATGGGGCTTCGGTGATGATCGGCGAGGTGGAGTCGGGGCGGATCGCTCGTCGCGACGCTCGGCTGTTGAATGCTCATGCGGCGATGACGCACTCGACGCTGGAGGATACGTTGCTTTATTTTACTTTGGGTTTGGGGTTATTTTGGCTGTTGGTACCCCGGGTGATTATGGCGATAGCGGTTGTTTGGACGATGCGGTTGTCGGAGCGCTGGCGTAGCGCGAGAGAATTAAGGCCTGTGCGCGAACAATAGGTTGGGCCGAGGCTGCCGCGAGGTTAGGTTAGACCCGGCCATAGCATCCCGTAGGGATGCGCTCTAAAGTTTCTTTGGTTCTTTCTGTTCACAGAAAGAACAGTTCGAGGCGGGCCAAAGCTCGACCGCGCGCGATTGCTGGATAAGGAAATCATTCAAACGCGTGTTTCGCGTTTGAATAAGATTTCCGCCAGCGCGCGGCCAGAGAACAGGGGTAGAGGCGGCCAGTGGAAATGCGTAAGCATTTCCTGTTCACGAGACGTGGGGCCCGCGCGGCCCGAGCGCAGTCCCCTCTAACTAAACCGCGCGTCGTCGCCTTAAAAGGGAAATCGTCAAAACTCGCTTGCGTGTTTTGACAAGATTTCCCCAGGCGCGCGGATAGAAAACGGGGTAGAGGCTGCCAGTGGAAATGCGTAAGCATTTCCCGTCCACGGGACGTGGGGCCCGCGCGGCCCGAGCGCAGTTTCCTCAAACTAAATCGCGCGCCCCGCCTAAAGAAGCGATTCAACTATTTCGGCGGTAGCCGAATATAGCTGAATCGCGCAAGGCGCGCGAAAATGCGGCGGAGCGACAGCGGAGCCGCAGTGAGGCGGACACGGGGCGGAGAATTGGGCTGTGGATTGGACTGAGCTGTTGTCCATGCTTTTGCGATCCTTTGGGTCGCACAGTCCGCCGCCACCCCACGCGGCGGGCTGCAACTCGACGGAGCTCGTTGCACTCACCGCTGGCGGCGAACTACATTATATATAGGCTGAGCGCGAATAGCGCGATTCCGTGAGGAATCGTCGTCCTCGGGCGCAGCGACGCCATAGCGGCTTCGGGGGGAGTGGGCGACAGGCCGAACCTGAAAGAATGTGGTGATAAACGGGTAGTGATTTGGGCCGAGCTTTTGCGACCCGCAGGGTCGCGCAGTCCGCCGCCAGCGGCGGATTGCAACTCGTCGGAGCTCGTTGCAGCTCTCCGCTGGCGGCGAACTTTCCGTGATGAGGTGGTGCTCTTGCGACTCTTTGGGGCGCGCGGGCCGGACGCCTCCCCACGGGAGGCCCGCAACACGCCGCTTCCGCGTCAAGAGTTGCTGTCCCTCCCGGGCGTCCGTCCGCAAAGTCAAATTAAAGTAGGGTAGAGGCTGCCGGTTGTTAGTAGGGTAGCTCCAGCCGATTGCCCACCGCGGGCACGCGTCCCCGTTTATTCCGAGAGGCAACGCAACAGAAGACCGTGAGCCCGGTAACTGGCATAGTTCGGATAGAGATCGTGTGGGCGGAAAAACAAGAACACCGCATTCGGCTCGATATCCGTAGAAGCCCAGTTGAGCCCATTGCTGCCGACACCCTCCAACCCGCCATTGGTCCTCTCGCGGTAGCCCGGGGCGGGACACTTCGAACCCCGCCCGGCAGAACGATAAAGAACAAACAACAAAATACAAATGATTACCACAGAACAAATTAAAGAGCTTGTAAGGCGCCAGGATGCGCTGAGGAGGCATCTTTGACCTGGACGGCAAACGTCTGGAGTTAAAGAAAGAAGAGGCAGCCACCCTCGCCCCCGACTTTTGGGACGACGCCGAGCGCGCCCAGGCACAATTGAAGAAAGTGGCCTCCATCAAATCCTGGGTCGTGGACTACGACGCCATCGCCACCGCCATGGACGAACTCAACCTCGTTCCCGAATTCATCAAAGAAGGCGCGGCCACCGAAGAAGACCTCGACACGGCGTATGACAAAGCCCTGAAGCTGATCGAAGCCTTGGAGATGCGCAACATGCTCCGTTCCGAGGAAGATAAGATGGGCGCCATTATGGAGATCAACTCCGGCGCCGGCGGTACCGAAGCCTTGGACTGGGCCTCGATGCTCCTGCGCATGTACACCCGCTGGGGCGAACGGAATGGTTATACCGTCAAAGTGCTCGACATCCAGGACGGCGACGAAGTCGGCGTCAAATCCGCTATGATCGAATTCGTCGGCGACTACGCCTACGGCTACCTCAAGAGCGAAAACGGCGTCCACCGGATGGTACGGCTCTCGCCCTTCAACGCCAACAACAAGCGTCAGACCACCTTTGCGAGCGTCTTCGTCTCGCCCGCCGTGGACGACACCATCGAGATCGTCATCAACGCCGGAGACATCAAGTGGGACACCTACCGCAGCAGCGGCGCAGGGGGACAGAACGTCAATAAAGTCGAGACCGGGGTTCGGTTGTACCACATCCCGACCGGCATCGTCATCGAGAACACCGAGACCCGCTCGCAGATCATGAACAAGGAGAACGCCCTGCGCATCCTGCGGTCGAAGCTCTACCAGCTCGAAATGGAGAAACGCATGGCCGCCCAAGCCGAGCTCGAAGGGCAGAAAAAGAAGATCGAGTGGGGTTCCCAGATCCGCAGCTACGTCTTCGACGACCGCCGCGTCAAAGACCACCGCACCTCCCACCAGACCTCCGACGTCGAACGCGTCATGGACGGCGAGATCGACGACTTTATCAAAGCCTACCTGATGGAATTCGGCGGTCAGGCATAGAAACATTCGGAAATAAACGATTAAAAAACATCAACGCTATGAAATGGTTATCTGAATTCAAGCAATTCGCCATGCGCGGCAACGTGGTCGATATGGCCGTCGGTATCATCATCGGTGCCGCTTTCGGCAAGATCGTCAGCTCGCTGGTCAGCGACGTGATGATGCCCCCGATCGGCGTGCTGCTCGGCGGCGTCGACTTCTCCGACCTCGCTTTCACCCTGAAAAAAGCCGTCGGCGACGAGCCCGCCGTGGTGATCGGTTACGGGAAATTCATCCAGACCGTCATCGACTTCATCATCATCGCCTTCTCCATCTTCGCCCTTGTGAAAGTGATGAACACCCTGAAGAGCAAGACCGAGAAAGCGAAAGCCGACGAACCGGCCGCACCCGTTGCGCCGACCAAGGATCAGGAGCTCCTGACCGAGATCCGCGACCTGTTGAAAGCACGCAACGACAATAAATAGATCGCTCCGAACGTCATTAAGCAATGGGACTGATCTCCACCTTTTCGCGAAAAGACAAAAAAGAGGTTCCTTCGCTCAGCGATTTCACCTCCACAGGAACATACAAAACAGTGAGAAACATACTGATTACCGGCGGTGCCGGCTTTATCGGCTCGCACGTCGTGCGGCTCTTTTGCAAGAACTATCCCGACTATCAGGTCTACAACCTCGACAAACTCACCTATGCCGGGAATTTGGAGAACCTGAAAGACGTGGCTTCGGCATGTCCGAATTATCACTTTATCAAAGGCGATATTTGCGACATCGACCATCTGCGTCGGATTTTCGCCGACCACCGGATCGACGGCGTTATCCACCTGGCCGCCGAGAGCCACGTAGACCGCTCGATCAAAGACCCCTTCGCCTTTGCCCAGACCAACGTACTGGGGACAATCGCCTTGTTGCAGGCCGCTCGGGAGTACTGGTCTTCCGAAGCGGGCGGCGGGATGGCCGGCAAGCGATTCTACCACATCTCGACCGACGAAGTCTACGGCTCGTTGCACGACCCCGGCACCTTCTTCGTCGAGACCACCGCTTACGACCCACAGTCGCCGTACTCCGCCTCCAAGGCGTCGAGCGACCACTTCGTCCGGGCCTTCGGGAATACCTACGGCCTGCCGATCGTGATCTCGAACTGCTCCAACAACTACGGCCCCAATCAGTTTCCGGAGAAGCTCATCCCGCTGTTCATCAATAACATCCGTCACGGGAAACCGCTGCCGGTTTACGGGACGGGCGAAAACGTGCGCGACTGGCTCTACGTGGTGGATCACGCGCGGGCCATCGACACCATCTTTCACCGGGGGCGGGACGGAGAGACCTATAACATCGGCGGTTTCAACGAGTGGCGCAACATCGACCTGATCAAAGTGATGATCCGCACCGCCGACCGCCTGCTGGGGAATCCCGAGGGCCATTCCGACGGGCTGATCACCTACGTGCAGGATCGGGCCGGGCATGACAAACGGTACGCCATCGACTCCACCAAGCTGCACGAGGAGCTGGGCTGGGAGCCTTCGTTGCAGTTCGAGGAGGGGATCGAAAAGACCATCCGGTGGTATCTGGACAACCAGGAGTGGATGGATAACATCACCAGCGGCGCGTACGAAAAGTACTATGCCGAGATGTACGGCAATCGGTAACGAATCTGAATGAAGGGAACGATGCGGAAAAAGATAGTCGTTACGGGCTCCAACGGTCAGTTGGGGAGCGAATTGCGGGCGATCGACCGCGCCGGGAGGTATCGGGCCGGGTACGAGTTCGTCTTTACGGACGTCGCGGAACTGGATATTACGGATGCGGTGGCAGTCCAGGCTTTTGTCGGGCATGAACGTCCGCAGTGGATCGTGAATGCGGCGGCCTATACGGCGGTGGATCGGGCCGAGTCGGATGCGGAACGGGCCGAACTGCTCAATGCCACGGCCGTTCGGAATCTCGTTTCTGCCGCCGAGGCGGTGGGCGCGGGATTCGTACAGGTTTCGACCGACTATGTCTTTGACGGGCTTCGTCCGGCCGACGAACATGCCCTGACCGAGGAGGAACCGACCGGTCCGCAGTCTGTCTACGGGCGGACGAAGCTGGCGGGCGAAGCGGCAGCCTTGGCTTACGATCGGAGTTTTGTCGTGCGGACGGCGTGGCTGTATAGCACCTACGGGAATAATTTCGTAAAGACGATGTTGCGGTTGGGTGCCGAGCGGTCGGAGTTGGGCGTGGTGGCGGATCAGTGGGGGACGCCGACCTATGCGCGGGACTTGGCGGCGGCGATTATGGAGATGGTCGTTTTTGCTGACGAGCATCCGGATGCGGCAGGTTTCGGGTTGTATCATTATACGAACGGCGGTCGGACGAATTGGTGCGAGTTTGCGCAGGAGATTATGCGGTTGGGGGGACGGAATTGCGCGGTTCGTGCCATTACGACGGCCGAGTATCCGGCAGCGGCAGCTCGACCGGCGTGGTCGGTGCTGTCGACCGAACGGATCCGGGCGACTTTCGGCGCTCTCGTACCGGATTGGCGCGAGAGCCTGGCCGAGTGCATCAGTACCTTAGACGTATTGGGATAGAGGCTGCCGCAGCGAAACGTAAGTTTCGCCCGTCCACGGGACGTGGGGCCTGCGCGGCCCGAGCGCAGTTTTAGGCGGGGCAAAGCTCGACCGCGCGCGACCGCTGGATAAGGAAATCATTCAAACGCGTAGTGCGCGTTTGAATAAGATTTCCGCCAGCGCGCGGACAAAGAACGGTGCGCGGAATCCGTCGCCCGCCTGCGTAAAGGGGGATTTCACTCATTTTGCGGTGAGCAAAATCGAGCTGAAATCCCAGCGGGCGACGGCATGCGTGGCGGAGCGAAAGCGGAGCCGCAGTGAGGTGGACACGGGGCGGAGAATTGGGGCGAGCTTTGAGTTGAGAGCGAGTAGCGCGATTCCGAAGGGAATCGCCGTCCTCGGGCGCAGCGACGCATTAGCGGCGCGTGGGGGCGCACCGAGGACGAATGGGCGTTGCTTTTGCGGTTCGTAGAACCGCCGGGCTTGCGCGCTGGGCCTTCGGCCCACCCCGGGAGCGCGCAGCCCGAACCCGACAGAATTGGAGCAGTGAATGGGTGTTTTGCTTCTGCGGCTCGCAGAGCCGCGCAGTTCGCCGCCAGCGGAGAGCAGCAACGAGCTCCGACGAGTTGCAGCCCGCCGCGCGGGGTGGCGGCGAACTGTTATCGCGTTAGAACGAATGGGGATAGCTTCTGCGACCCAACGGGTCGCGCGGGCCGGACGCCTGCCCACGGGCGGCCCGCAACACGCCGCTTGCGCGTCGAGAATTGCGGCACCTCCCGGGCGTCCGTCCACCCAAAGTCAACCAAAAGTAGGGTAGAGGCTGCCATTAAAACATCCTGTGGGTGCCTGTTTATTCCGAGAGGCAACGCAACTGAAGACCGTGAGCACGATCAGCCGGACTTGTAGGCACCAGATGCGTTTCGCCGAAATTCAAAAGCACACTGTAAGCCTCAGTAGCCGTAATCGACCAGCCCAGCCCATACCGGCCGCAGCCCGTTATGTCACCCAATGCCGCATAGCGTCCCGGATCGCGGAAGCCCGGGGCGGAGCGATAGTCGCAGCTGACCGACCTTTCAAAATTACCCATAGTACAACATATATCTTCTCCTGCGACGTTAATTAACCGATAAGATGGACTTCGTACTGCATTCCGACTTCGCCCCCACCGGCGACCAACCCGAAGCGATCGCCGCTTTGGTTCGTTCGTTGCAGGACGGGACACGGCACAACACCCTGCTGGGCGTCACCGGCTCCGGGAAGACCTTCACCATGGCCAACGTCATCCGGGAGCTCGGCAAACCCGCCCTCGTGCTCAGCCACAACAAGACCCTCGCCGCACAGCTTTATGGCGAATTCCGCGGATTTTTCCCCGAGAACGCCGTCGAATACTTCGTCTCCTACTACGACTACTACCAGCCCGAAGCCTACCTCCCCACCTCCGACACCTACATCGAGAAAGACCTCTCCATCAACGACGAGATCGAGAAACTGCGGCTCAGCACCACCAGCTCGCTGCTCTCCGGGCGGAACGATATCGTCGTCGTCAGCTCCGTATCCTGCCTCTACGGGATCGGGAACCCCTCCGACTTCCACGCCAATACCATTCAAATCAAACAGGGCGAAGACCTGCCGCGGCAAAAATTGCTCTATCAGCTCGTCGACGGCCTCTACTCCCGGAACGACATCGAATTCAGCCGAGGCACATTCCGCGTGGCGGGGGATACGGTGGACGTGCACGTGGCCTACGGAGATAAAGCCTATCGCATCGTGCAGTGGGGCGACACCGTCGAAGAGATCCATTCCATCGACCCGATTACCGGCCAGCGACTCGCGCAGCTCGACCGCGTGACCATCTACCCGGCCAATATCTTCGTTACCACCCGCGATCGCATTAACTCGGCCGTGATCCAGATCCAGCACGACCTCTCGGCCCAGTACGACTTTTTCATGCAGCGCGGCGAAGAGCAGTACGCCAAGCGGCTCAAGCAACGGGTCGAATACGACCTCGAAATGATCAAAGAGCTGGGCTATTGCTCCGGAATCGAGAACTATTCGCGTTACTTCGACGGGCGGCTGCCCGGGACACGGCCATTCTGTCTGCTGGACTACTTCCCGGACGACTTCCTGATCATCATTGACGAGAGCCACGTGACCATACCTCAGATACGAGCCATGTACGGCGGCGACCACGCCCGGAAAAAGAACCTCGTGGAGTACGGCTTCCGGCTTCCTGCGGCCATCGACAACCGGCCGCTGAAGTTCGAAGAGTTCGAAGCGTTGGTGCCCCAGGCCGTTTACGTGAGCGCCACCCCGGCCGATTACGAGCTGAACAAGTCGGAAGGGGTAGTGGTCGAGCAGGTGATTCGCCCGACGGGGCTGCTCGATCCGGAGATCGAGATCCGTCCGACAGCCGACCAGATCGACGACCTGATCGGCGAGATCGAGGTACGGGCCGAGAAAGACCAACGCGTGCTGGTCACGACGCTGACCAAGCGGATGGCCGAAGAGCTGACCCGCTATTTCGAAAAGGTGGGGATTCGGTGTCGGTATATCCATTCCGATGTGGATACTTTGGAACGGATCGAGATCATGGACGACCTGCGTGCCGGTCGATTCGACGTGCTGGTGGGGGTCAACCTGCTGCGGGAGGGGCTGGACTTGCCGGAGGTCTCGCTGGTGGCGATAATGGACGCCGACAAGGAGGGCTTCCTGCGTTCGGCGCGTTCGCTGACCCAGACGGCGGGTCGTGCGGCGCGCCACTTGGAGGGGCGGGTGATTATGTATGCCGACAAGATTACCGACTCGATGCGCCAGACGATCGACGAGACGGAGCGGCGGCGCGAGAAGCAGATGAATTACAACCTGTCGCACGGAATTACGCCTCAGGCGGTGCAGAAGATGAGCAAATCGACCTTGGGAGAAGGTTCTCCGCTGGCGGCCTCTCTGCCATCCGCCAAGTTGGCTGCCGCGGGGGCGACGACGGTCGAACGGCCGTTCGGAACGGGTAGCGCGACGGGAGATGCGGGAGTGGTGTACGATATGGAGGCTCCGTTGTCGATGGTGGCAGACCCGGTGGTGGATTACATGTCGGCATCGGATATCGAGAGTGCGATCGCCCGGGCGCGGGAGATGATGGAACAGGCGGCCAAAGAGTTGGACTTCCTGACCGCGGCGCGTTATCGGGACGAGATGTTTGCTTTGCAGCGCAAGCTGCCGTCGTCGGAGCATGCGGGGAGAGTTTCGCCGTCGGTTAAGAGCAGTGTGCGAGGCGAATTGAAAGCGGGGGTAGGTAAGTCGCGGAAGCGGACGAAGATTTTGTAGTTGAGATGTTTCCAGCCCGGCCTTCGCCGGGCTTTTTTGTGTCGTGCGCTGGTTTGGGTCATCGGTAGCTGGAGGATGCGTTAGCATCCGTCTAAAGTTTGGCTTCGCCGTCCTCCTCGCCGCTCGGCAATTTGCAAACTACGTTTGCATTGCCCTCGCAGGCAGCGTCGGTTTTCCGGTTCCTTTTGTGAACAAAAGGAACAGTATCCTCAAACCCATCCGCGCGCCACGCCTTAGGAAGGGAAATCGTCAAAATGTGCTTGCACGTTTTGGCAAGATTTCCCAAGGCGCGCGAACGAAGCTCGACCGCGCGCGATCGCTGAAGAAGGAAATCATTCAAACGCGTGATTCGCGTTTGAATAAGATTTCCGCCAGCGCGCGGACAGAGAACAGGGGTAGAGGCGGCCAGTAAAACACCCGAAGGGTGCGCCCGCCCGGCGTAAGGGCAGTACCCTCCCGTAAGACGACGCGCGTCACGCCTGAAGAAGCGATTCAACTATTTCGGCGGTAGCCGAATATAGCTGAATCGCGCAAGGCGCGCGGACAAAGAACAGGCGCGCGAAAAAACTCGATCGTGTGCGAAAACTCCGTCGCCCGCCCGCCTAAAAAGGGATTTCACTCGTTTTGCGGTGAGCCGAATATAGAATGAATCGCGCAAGCGCGCGAAAAGCGCGGCGGAGCGAAAGCGAAGCCGCAGTGAGGCTGACACGGGGCGGAGAATTGGGGCGGTGCTTTGGGCCGAGCTTCTGCGGCTCTTTGAGCCGCGCAGTTCGCCGCCACCCCATGCGGCGGACTGCAACTCGACGGAGCTCGTTGCGTCCCCGCTGGCGGCGAACCGCTAAAACCGAGGACGAATGGGCCGAGCTTTTGCGGTTCTCCGAATCGCCGACCTTGTCGCCCAGCGGCGAAGCCGCTCGGGGGAGTGGGCGACAGGCCGAACCCAAGAGATTTGGGTGATGAGTTAGGCTGAGCATTTGCGGCTCGCAGAGTCGCGCGGGCCGGCGCCACCCCGGCGTAGGCCCGCAACCTTGCTATGCTCATGCAGCCCCCGCTGGCCCCGGCCGCATAAAGTCAATCCACAGATAGGGTAGACCCGGATAGCTTTCGCGTGCCGAGCGGCACCGTTTATTCCGAGAGGCAACGCAGCTGAAGACCGTGGCCACGAGAACTCGTATCACAGGGATCGAAATACTGCGCCGCGAAATGCAAAAATAAGCCGTTGATTCCGCTGCCCCCGGACGACCAGCTGTAACCGTTGTTGCCGACACGGCCCAGCACACCCAGTCGTCCATTGTTCCCCGCGTCGCGGAAGCCCGGAGCGACCGAGTCCCTCATCCAGACCTTGTGGATCCAAACAGGGATTTACGTATAAATACCCATCTAAAATAGGTGATAAGACTATCCGACGATCTTATCGCCCGATGTACTTTTGTTTACCGGTAATTGACACCGACTCTATCCATGGGAAAATATTTCGACGAACTGATGCAGGATCACCGCTTCCGCGAGGGGCTGAACGCCTGTATGAATTGCGGAGCCTGCACCGCGGTTTGTCCCGCTGCGGAGTACTACAACTACGACCCGCGGCAGATCGTCGACGACGTGCAAGCCCGCGACGATGCCAGCATCGAAGCCTTGATGAAAAGCGATACCATCTGGTACTGCGGCGAATGTATGTCGTGCCGTCCGCGGTGTCCGCGGGGGAATACGCCGGCTTATGTAATTCAGGCCTTGCGGCGGTTGTCCCAGAAATACGGCTTTTTCACCGAGTCCGAAAAAGGACGCCAGCAGTATGCCTTGGGGAGATTGTTGGGGCAGAATATGATGGAGCTGGGGTATTGCGTTCATCCGACGCGTGTCGCTCCGCGGATGCACCCGGAACAGGGCCCGGTGTGGGCGTGGGTGCACGACCACGACGACGACCTTTTCGCCCGGTTTACGGACAATTACAAAAAGGCGGGGCCGGGCCCGGCTCGTGCGATCGATCCGGAGAGCCTGGCGGAGTTTCGCCGCATTTTCGATGTGAGCGGCGGCACGGAGTTTCTTGAAAACATCGAGTGCTGTTCGATGCGAAAGGCGGCGGAATTGGGGATGGATGAGGAGGAATACCTGAACTATGTCTATACGTTCAACAGCGGTAATCACACCTTGTGATTGACCGTTCGTTTGCTGTGTCTACCCGCATGGAACTGCCGCTTTATTGTAAGAAAGCGGCGCAAAGAACTTTTGCAGAGGTCGTCCCGATGGGCCGACCACGGGTTCTCTCCGCCTTGTTTCGTTGGGCTGAGATTTTCAGGCGAGGCGCGTTAATCGGGGATATCACCCAAGCGCGCCCGCCGAAAATCCAGCCCAACCCAAGGGCAGACACGGCCAGAGCATCCCGCAGGGATGCGCTCTGAAGTTTTTTTGTTCTTTTTGTTCACAACCGACGCTGCCAGCGAGTGCAATGCAAACGTAGTTTGCCAATTGCCGAGCGGCGAGGAGGAAAACGAGCATAGCGAAGTTAAAAAGAACAGTACCCTCCCAAGCAAGTACAAATAATCAAGTGATAACAACGCGAGATGCAATATAGATTCGCCAACTGGCAGGAATACAGCAAAGAGATCGCCGACGATCATTATTATTACGCTCGGAGCTGCATTCGGCAGAACTTTTTTCCCGGTTCCGAGAAAGCCTTTCTTGATATCCTGCGGAACGACCTCGGGATGGACATCATCGAAGACCCCCGGCACACCACCTGTACCGGCATCGGCTACCACTCCGACGTCGTACCCCTGGAGACCACCATGGCCATCGTAGCCCGTCAGTTCGCCCTGATGACCGAGTGCGGCTACGAGAACTACGTCGCCTCGTGCATCACCTCCTTCGGGATCTATAGCGAAGTGCTCGACATGTGGCATCACTTTCCCGAATTGGAAGAAAAAGCCCGCGAGAACCTCTTCAAAGCCACCGGCCGCGAATTTCGGAAACCCAAGACCTTGGTTCACACCTCCGATTTGATGTTCCACGTGCGCGAACAGATCGCCGCCAAAGGCGTGCGGCGGTTGGTGAATGCCGAGACCGGCGAACCCCTCAAAGTCGTCGACCACATCGGCTGCCACTACGCCAAAGTTTTTCCCAAGAAAGGGATCGGCGGGGCAGAGTTTCCTTACGTGTTGGCCGGCATGGTCGAGTCCTGGGGCGGCGCCTCCGTAGACTACCCCGAACGGCGCCACTGCTGCGGATTCGGCTTCCGGAACTACCTCGTGCAGGCCAACCGCGGCTATTCCGTCGCCAACTCCCAGAAGAAACTTGAATCCATGGCCCCGTATCACCCCGACTTTATCGTCGCCAATTGTCCCGGCTGTGCCATGTTTCTCGACCGGTGGCAATTCACCCTCAACGCCATGACCGGCAGCCGGTATGCCATCCCCGTCCTCACCTACGAAGAGATGGCCGGCCTCGTGATGGGGATCGACCCGTGGGACCTGGGCCTTCAGATGCACCAGGTGCCCGTCGAGCCCCTGCTGGACAAACTGGGCGTCGAGTACGACCCCTCGGCCAAATATCTGGGCAAGAACGGCAAATTCATCGGCCAGCCCTTATCGACCGAAGCCTACAATTCCACCACCTTATAAACGACCACATGAACCAGCCTATGGCACAGGAACGCATATTGGTGATCGGCGGCGGCATCGCGGGAATGCAAGCCGCCGCAGTTTTGCGCGAAGAGGGTTTTTCGCCGTTGATTCTCGAACGTTCCTCCTCGTTGGGAGGCCACGTAGCCGATTGGGATCGGCTTTTTCCCACCCAGTTGCCCGCCCGGGAGGTGATCGACGAACTTTCGGCGGCCGTGCAGGAGATCGAAACGAAGATCGGGTGCGAAATCGCCTCCCTGACCTCCGATGCAAGCGGCGTGATCGCAGTGACCGCAGACGGCGAACGGTATGAGGGGCGCGCCGCGGTGGTGACGACGGGCTTCGACCTGTTCGATGCGCGGCTCAAGGAGGAGTACGGGTACGGGATGTATGAAAACGTCGTCACCTCGGCCGAACTTGAACGGATGTTCCGCACGGGACGGGTCGCGATGCGCAGCGGCGAGGCGCCCGAACGGGTCGCGATACTGCATTGCGTAGGCTCGCGGGACGAGAAGGTGGGACAGTTCCACTGCTCTAAAGTGTGTTGCATCACGGGCATCAAGCAGGCGATCGAGCTGACCGAGGCGGTGCCGGGGGTGCAGGTGACCAATTTTTACATGGATTTGCGCGCTTTCGGCAACGGCTACGAGGAGCTGTACCGGAAATCGCAGGTCGAACACGGCGTGACCTATATCCGGGGCCGGATTTCGGAGGCGGGCGAGACGCTCGACAAACGCATCCAGCTCAAGGTCGAGGACACGTTGGTGGGGCGTCCGCTGCGGATGACGGTGGACATGCTGGTGTTGTTGGTGGGGATGCGTGCACCGGCGTGTTGCGGTTCGCTGGGGCTTCCGACGCAGGCGAACGGCTTTTTCGCGCCGCAGAACCCTTATACGGGTACGGTGCTGAGCACGCAGCGGGGTGTCTACCTGGCGGGTACGGCGACGGGGCCGAAGACGATCGGCGAGACGCTGAACGAGGCAATCGCGGCGGCTCGCCGAATCAAACACGATCTGAAATAACCGTTCTTTTCTCGTTCTTTGTCCCGCCTCGAACTGTTCTTTTTGTGAACAAAAAGAACCGAAAAACCGACGCTGCCAGCGAGGGCAATGCAAACATAGTTTGCAAATTGCCGAGCGGCGAGGAGGACGGCGAAGCCAAACTTCAGAGCGCATCCCTGCGGGATACTCTGGCCGTGTCTGCCCGGTAGGTTGGGCTGGATTTTCGGCGGGCGCGCTAATAATGGGCGAGAACCCGTGGTCGTCCCTGTGGGACGACCTCTGCAAAAGTTCTTTGGGTACCTTTCTTTCAAGAAAGGTACGGTTCCGTCTGGCACAAAGAATAGATAAACAAACGGATAATACACAATGATATAGCGTTATGGCCGGTTCTCCCTGGTATTTCGATCCCTTTGTCATCCCCTTTACCCTCGGCGTCGTATGGTTATTCGGCGCCATCCTTTGGAAATGGGGCAAATGGTTCGTCGAGCTTCCGCAAGAAGACAAAGCCCTTGTTCGGCATAACTTTTTCAGCGCCAAGAGCCTCAAAGCGACGAAAGAAGTCCTCTTGGAATGCCTCATTCACCGGAAAATATGGAAGACCAACCCCCTGCTCGGGTTCATGCACATGAGTCTGGCTCTGGGATGGTTTCTGTTGATCGTCGTCGGGAAGTTAGAGACCTCCACCTACATCCACGACGCCGTGAATCCGCCCCACGTCCACGTCTTTTTCCGATACTTCTTCCCCGAAGAACCCGCCAGCTACGTGCGACACTTCAACTACGCCCTGTTGATGGACTGCCTGTTGATATTCGTGCTGTGCGGCGTGGCGCTGGCGTGGGGTAAGCGGCTCTATTCTCGGATGATGGGGATGCGGCGCACCACTAAACACACCCCCTTCGACCGAATTGCACTTGCATCGCTTTGGCTGATTTTCCCCCTGCGTTATCTGGCCGAATCCGTCACCTGCGGCGTGCACGACAGCGGCAGCTTCTTCACCGGCGGAACAGGCGATATGCTCGCCTCCGTAGTGCCGATGGGCATGCTTTCCGCCATGGAGTATCCCGCCTGGTGGGCCTACTCCATCGTGCTCGGCCTCTTTTTCGTCTCCATGCCTTACTCGCGGTACATGCACATCTTCACAGAGATACCGCTGATCTTTCTGCGCACCTACAAAGTGCAGTCGAAGCCCGAAGGGAGCAGCTTCGACCACTTCCAGATACAAGCCTGCTCCCGGTGCGGGATATGCCTTGACCCCTGTCCCATCGCTTCGGACTTGAACATCAATCACATTCAGGCCGCCTATTTCCTGCGCGACCGGCGGTACGGACACCTGACCTCGCAAGTGGCCGACACCTGCCTGATGTGCGGCCGGTGCGCCGAAGCCTGTCCCGTGGGGATCGACCAGGGAACCTTGCGGTTGAGCAGCCGTGTAGGTTTTGCCCGTCAGAGCTCCTTGTACGATGCCCCCCGGTACGAATTTCTCGCCTCCGCCCCCGACCGCTCGGAAGGAGAGGGCCGCGTCGGCTTTTTCGCCGGCTGCATGACCCAGCTCACCCCCGGCGTGATGCGGTCGATGGAGAAGATCTTCGCCGCCGCAGGTGTTGACGTCTGGTGGGCCGACAAAAACGGCGGAGTCTGCTGCGGTCGTCCGATGCGGCTGAGCGGCAACCTTCCGGCAGCGGAAAAGATGCAGCAGTATAATACCGAACTGTTCCGCCGCCACGGGATTACGACCCTCGTGACCGGCTGCCCCATCTGCTATAAGAGCTTTACGCAAGAGTATAAAGAGCTGAAAAGTATGGGGATACGCGTTCTGCACCACACCCAGTATATCGCCGAGCTGATTGCCGGAGGGCGGCTCAAGACTTCGGTCGTGCAGTCCTCGTATGTCTATCACGACCCGTGCGAATTGCGGGGGATTTATGCCGAACCGCGGTATGTGCTCTCTCACGTCGCTACCCTGACCAACGCCGAGAGCCTTGAAAAAGACCGCGTGCACTGTTGCGGCGGCAGCCTCGCCAATCTGACCCTGGACACGGCCGCGCAGACCCGGATCGGGGCGACCGTCGTGCGGAACCTGACGGCGACCGGTGCCGAAACCATCGTGACGAGCTGTCCCCAGTGCAAAAAATCGCTTCAGCGTGCAGCCGGCAACGATCGGGTGCGGGTGGCCGACATCGCCGAAGTGGTGGCCGAAGCGGTTTGAGAGTCGGGATATTTTCGTTAATTTGCACCGCAACCGAGAGAGAATCGAACATCCTATGCAACAATATCTGGACCTGTTGCGCCACGTGCGCGACCACGGCACGCGCAAGAGCGATCGAACCGGCACCGGCACCGTCAGCGTATTCGGCTATCAGATGCGGTTCGACCTGAGCCAGGGATTTCCGTGCCTGACGACGAAAAAGCTGCACTTGCGGTCGATCATCCACGAACTGCTGTGGTTCCTGCGCGGCGATACCAATATCAAGTACCTCAATGACAACGGGGTGACGATTTGGGACGAGTGGGCCGACCCGGCGACGGGCGCCCTCGGACATGTCTACGGCTACCAGTGGCGGAGCTGGCCGACCCCTTCCGGCGAACACATCGACCAGATCGCTCAGGTCGTCGATTCGCTGCGGCACAATCCCGACAGCCGGCGGCACATCGTTTCGGCATGGAACGTGGCCGACATTCCGACCATGGCTTTGCCGCCTTGCCATGCTTTGTTCCAGTTTTACGTGGCCGACGGGCGGCTGTCGTGTCAGCTCTATCAGCGGTCAGCCGACCTGTTTCTCGGCGTGCCGTTCAACATCGCCTCGTATGCCCTTCTGACCCTGATGATGGCCCAGGTGACGGGGCTCGAACCGGGCGAGTTCATCCATACGTTGGGCGATGCGCACATCTATCTGAATCATCTGGAGCAGGTGGAGACCCAGCTGAGCCGGACGCCGCGTCCGTTGCCGACGATGCGAATCAATCCGGACGTCCGGGATATTTTCGGATTTTCTTACGAAGATTTCTCGTTGGAAGGCTACGACCCGTGGCCATCCATTAAGGCCCCGATCGCCGTGTAGGGGCGTCGGGGTTTGAGAGACCGTGGGTTGCTGCGCGTTGTTGGGGTAGAGGCTGGCAGTAGAAATGCGTAAGCATTTCCCGTCCACGGGACGTGGTGCCCGCTTGGCCGACGCGTTCGCGTCATGGCGCGCGGCCGTTACTATTCCTTCTTAGCCTAACCGCGCGCGATCACTGGAGTAGGAAATCATTCAAAGCGTAAAACGCTTTGAATAAGATTTCCGCCAGCGCGCGGACGAAGAACGGGGGTAGAGGCGGCCAGTAAAACACCCGAAGGGTGCGCCCGCCCGGCGTAAGGGCAGTCCCCTCCCGTAGGACAGACGCGCGCCGCCGCCTAAAGAAGCGATTCAACTATTTCGGCGGTGAGCCGAATATAGATGAATCGCGCAAGGCGCGCGAAAACGCGGCGGAGCGACAGCGGAGCCGCAGTGAGGCCGACACGGGCCGAGAGCTGGGCTTTGCTTTGGGCTGTGCTTGTTCTTCAGGCGGGAAAACCGATTGCGGTTTTCCCGCTGCGCTGGGCCGCGCCGTTGGCCGAGCTTTTGCGGTTCTTCGAACCGCCGTCCTCGGCGAGAGCGACGCATTAGCGGCGCGTGGGGGGCGCGCCGAGGACGAACTTCTGAGAATGGGGCGGTGCTTTGGGCCGTGCTTCTGCGACCCAACGGGTCGCGCGGGCCGGCCGCCTGCCCACGGGCGGCCCGCAACACGCCGCTTGCGCGTCGAGAGTTGTCGTTCCTCCCGGGCGTCCATCCGCACAAAATTCGGCTACATGGGGCAACTCCAGCCCATTGCCCACCGCGGGCCCGCGCCCCGTTTATTCCGAGAGGCAACGCAACTGAAAACCGAAGGTGCGAGGATGCGAATTGCCCGGATTAAGTCCCGTAGCCGTGTAATCTACAAATTTGGCCGTCAAAGCATCGCATGTGGACGACCAGCTATATCCGCTGCCCCCGACGAAGCTCGAAGCATCCGTGTTAATGCCGTAGCGGCAGCCCGGGGCGCGCCCACCGGGCGTTTTAATGGCCGTCTCTGCCCTAAAGCCTCCATCCCAAGAATAGACCGTTGCCTCCCTACATTGCTCGTCGCAGGCACACCTCCCTCTGTTTATTCCGAGAGGCACCGCAACTGGAAACCGTAATCGCGGTTACCCCCACTGCTGGTATGGAGCCACTCCACGCCGAAATTCAGAAGAATGCAGCCCACGGCAGAGCCGGTGAAAGACGACCAACTGTAACCGAGATACCCTGCGCCATACACCCCCCCCCCGCATAATCGGTGCGTTGGCCCGGGGCGGGGTTCCCTCCTGTCCAACCGCAGCACCGACGATTAAAAATCGTATCTTTGCAATCACGCAACGAGTTATTCTCAGGATTTTATGGCCAACAAGACCTACCTCAAGATACGCAATTACGTCCAGGATCCCGCCCATCGGCGGAAGATCACCCTCATCTTTTGGAGTATCCTCGCCACTCCCGTTCTGATCCTCGGCACCCTCCTGCTGATGATCGGCTTCGGCGTGTTCGGCAAACTCCCCACCTTCGAAGAGCTCGAAAACCCCCGGAGCAACCTCGCCACCGAAATCATCTCCGCCGACGGTAAGAATCTCGGGAGCTTTTTCATCGAGAACCGCTCCTACGTCGATTACGGCGACCTCTCCCCCAACTTGGTCGCCGCCCTCGTCGCCACCGAAGACGCCCGGTTTTACAGCCACTCCGGCATCGACTTCAAAGGCCTCGCCCGCGTGGGCTTTAAGACCGTCCTGCTCGGCGACCGCGGACAAGGCGGCGGCTCCACCATCAGCCAGCAGCTCGCCAAGAACCTCTATCCCCGCGATACCGTCCATAGCTCCGGGCTCGCGAAAGCCGGCAAACTCGTGATCGCCAAACTCAAAGAGTGGATCACCGCCGTGATGCTCGAACACAACTACACCAAGGAAGAGATCGTGGCCATGTACCTCAACACCGTCGAGTACGGGTCGAACGCCTTCGGGATCAAATCCGCCTCCGCCACCTTTTTCAACAAGACCCCGGCCGAGCTGGCTCCCGAGGAGGCAGCTATGTTGGTGGGCGTGGTGAACGCCCCGAGCCGGTACAGCCCCGTGCGGAATCCCGAGCGGGCATTGAAGCGGCGGAATACCGTTCTCGAACGAATGGGCAGCGCCGGCTTCCTCAGCGACGCCGACGTGCGCCGGCTGACCGCCGAACCCATCCGGCTCGACTACCACCCCGTCTCCCATAACGAAGGAATCGCCACTTACTTCCGCGAAATGCTGCGGCAGTATATGACCGCCACCGAACCCAAACGGAAACAATACCTCACCGACTGGGACTATCAGACCGAACTCGAACGCTGGCAGAACGATCCCCTCTACGGCTGGTGCAACAAGAACACCAAAGCCGACGGCACCCCGTACAACCTCTACAAAGACGGCCTGAAACTCTACACCACCATCAACTCCCGGATGCAGAAGTACGCCGAAGAGGCCGTCCGGGAACATATGGTGAAGACCATCCAGCCCCAGTTCGAAAAGCAGCGCAAAGGCTATAAAACCATCTTCTACAACATCAACAAAAAGGAAGAGACCAAGATCGTTCACCGGGCGATTCTCCAGAGCGACCGGGGGATGGCCATGAAACGGAACGGGATGAGCGACGACCGCATCCTGGCCGCCTTCGAGAAACCGATCCCGATGACCGTCTTCACCTACGCCGGAGATCGCGACACCGTGCTTTCGCCCAAAGACTCGATCCTGCACATGAAATCGTTCCTCCGGGCCGGTTTCATGTCGATGGATCCCGCCACCGGCTACGTCACGGCCTATGTCGGAGGGACTAACTTCCGGAACTTCAAGTACGACATGGTGCGACAGGGGAAACGACAGGTCGGTTCCACCATCAAACCGTTCATCTACACCTTCGCCTTCGACATGCTCGGGTACAACCCCTGTACGCTGGTGCCCAACTCTCCGGTGACCATCGAAGCCTCGACCGGTCCCTGGTCGCCGAAAGAGGCCGGCAATGTGCCGCAGGAAGGAGAGTTGCGTCCCCTGTATTGGGGGCTGGCCAACAGCCGGAACAACTACTCGGCTTGGATCATGAAACAGGCCCAGCCGCAGGCCGTGGCCGATATGATCCATAAAATCGGCGTCCACAGCTATATCGACCCGGTCTATGCCTTGTGTTTGGGTACGCCTCAGGTCTCGGTTTTCGAGATGGCCGGCGCCTTCAGCACCTTTGCCAATCGGGGAGTGCATACCGAACCGATTTTCGTCACCCGCATCGAAGATAAACAGGGGAATGTTCTGGCCTCGTTCTCACCGCAGACCTACGACGCGATCAGCGAGCAGACGGCCTATACGATGCTCGACATGCTCAAGCGGGTCGTGACGGCAGGTACTGCGGGTCGGTTGGGTTATCAGTTCAACCTTCGGGGCGATATCGGCGGCAAGACAGGGACGACCAACAACAGTGCGGATGCCTGGTTTATGGGCGTGACACCGCATGTGGTGGCCGGCACCTGGGTCGGTGGCGAAGACCCGGCGACACACTTGATGAGCGGCGCAGACGGTTCCCGGGTTGCCTTACCGATTTTCGGGATATTCATGAAGAAAGTTTATGCGGACAAATCGTTGGGTATAAGCATGAACGACCGTTTTATGGAGCCGATCGGCGTCGTTCGGTACGATTGCGATCCGAAGCAGGCGATTTCGACACCGGGCGCTACGGCAACGGGAGAGTCCGGAGGCGACGAATTCTTCCAGTAGACATTTTTTGTAACGTTATTGTTTTAGCATTGGCGGCAAGTCCACATAAGGACTTGCCGCTTTGTTTTGCGAAGCACGTGAACAAAGAGCGGTGCGAGGAATTGGGCCGAGGTTGCCCGCGTTGCATAGGGGTAGAGGCTGCCGCAGCGAAACGCAGTTTCGCCCGTCCACGGGACGTGGGGCCCGCGCGGCCTGAGCGCAGTCCCCTCCTGTAGCCAAAGACGAGCGCCACGCCTTTTTGGGCCGTCGGCAGCTTGAGGATGCGTAAGCATCCGTCGAAAGTCTTTGGTTCTTTCTGTTCACAGAAAGAACAGTTCAAGGCGGGTCAAAGCTCGACCCGCGCGCGATCGCTGAAGTAGGAAATCATTCAAACGCATGATCTGCGTTTGAATAAGATTTCCGCCAGCGCGCGGACAGAGAACGGGGGTAGAGGCTGCCAGTGGAAATGCGCGAGCATTTCCCGTCCACGGGACGTGGGGCCCGCGCGGCCCGAGCGCAGTACCCTCAAACTAACGCGCGCCACGCCTTAAGAAGCGATTCAACTATTTCGGCGATTAGCCGAATATAGATGAATCGCGTAAGGCGCGCGACAAAACTCGATCTGCATACAAAAAATCCGTCGCCCGCCCGCTTAAGAGGGCATATTCTGCCGGTTGGCGGTGAGCCAATCCGGCAAGAATTGCCGCGGGCGACGGCAAACGCGGCGGAGCGCAAGCGGAGCCGCAGTGAGGCTGACACGGGGCCGTGCTTTGGGCTGTGCTTGTTCTTCGGGCGGGAAAACCGATTGCGGTTTTCCCGCTGCGCTGGGCCGAGCTGTTGGCTGTGCTTTTGTGGTTCGTAGAACCGCCGGGCCTGCGCGCTGGGCCTTTGGCCCACCCCCGGAGCGCGCAGCCCGAACCCCGAAAGGATTAAGGCGGTGAATTGGGCTGAACTTTTGCGGCTCACAGAGCCGCGCAGTCCGCCGCCACCCCGCGCGGCGGGCTGCAACTCGTCGGAGCTCGTTGCTGCTCTCCGCTGGCGGCGAACTGCTAAGACTGAGAGCGAGTAGCGCGATTCCGAAGAGAATCGCTGTCCTCGGAGTGCAGCGAACGCCGTAGGCGGGCGCCGGGGGGTGCGCCCGAGGACGAATCCAACAACCATTGGCGGCTCTTAGAGCCGCGCGGGCCGCAGCCTCCCGCAGAGGAGGCCCGCAACTGACGTTGCCGTGGGCCCCGCAGTTTTCGGCCCGCCCAAGAGGGTAGGATAGTCTCAGCCCCTTACCCACACCGCCCATGCCTTTCCCGTTTATTCCGAGAGGCACCGCAACTGAAGACCATGGCCACGGTTACCCACATAACTGGGATTGAACATCCCCGGTTCCGAAGCCAAATACCGCACCGTGATGTCGCCCGTCACCGGTGTACACGCCCAGCCGTACCCGTGGCGACCGACGTCGCACAGCGCGCCCGAAGCTGCCGAGCGGTAGCCCGGAGCGGGGAGAGATCGAAAAACGAAGCCGGGAGGAATCCTATGGATTCCTCCCGGCCGAGCATGCAAAAAGAGTCGGAAATTCGATTATAACAACTCCTTGACCGCCTCCTCGATCCCCGTCGAAGCCACATTGCGCCGGACGATGTTTCCCTCGCGGTCGATCAGGAAATTCGCCGGGATTTTTTGGACATTATAGAGCTTCACCGCCGGCGAGTCCCCTCCCCGCAAGTCGCATACCGAAATCCACGGCAACCGTTGTTCCGCCACACTCCCGATCCATTGCGCCTTGTTCGCGTCCAGCGACACCTGATAGACCTCGAACCCCTGCGCCGCATATTTCTCGTAGACCTCCGCCAGCTCCCGATTTAGAATTTTCAATTCCGGCAGGTTCGATGCCGTGAACGAAAGCAAAATCACCTTTCCCGTCAACTCCGACAACTTCCGTCTCTTTCCCAAGACATCCGGCATGTCCAAGTCCGGAAACGAGACCACGTTGTCCCGATTCGCTTCGACCATCCGTCCCGCCGTCGCCACATTGTCGAAACTCTGCACATCCGCCGCCAGCGCCTGCGCATACGGCGACCCCGGATACCGGGCATTCAGCGAGTCGCTCACCATCCGGAAGTAGACCACGTCCGTCGCATCGTCCGTGAAGAGGAACGACCCGTCCGTCGCAATTTGGTAAAGCGGCACGATCGCCGCCAGCGAGCCCGTATGTTGCGAAATGAATATCGCCGCCGCCTGTTTGCGAGCGATCGGATCCGCCTCCTGCAAAATGCCGTTGGCCTCCTGCACGAGCGCCGACCCCTCCGATCCCGACACCTCGTACACCGCCCCCGTGCTATCCGCGATCCGCAGGACGACTTTTTCGGCCGCCTCCGTCAGCAACGGAATGCTGCCTCCGCCCGCAATCCGCAACGAGTAGAACTCCGGCGTGCTCGACGTCTGTTCCAGAAAGAGGTTGAATTTTCCGTGCCGATCCGTCCGCACCGAATCGACGAACCGTGCCCCAGCCGGAACGATCCGTTCGACGACGATCGTCCTGTCCTTTCCGCCTTCGGCGATTTCGCCTCGGATCGTCACCCCGTTGCCCGAGCAACCGACCAGCAATCCGGCTGCGACAGTCAGCGCAAGTATCTGTTTTCTCGTCATAAGTATGCTCTGTTTTGAGATAAGTCCGACTGCAAATATAAACTTTTCCCTCCGCGCCGCCTCACTTCTTGAACATAAAATAGACGGCCAGCACCAAAAACATCGCACCGAACAGGTGGTTCAGCCTGAGCGCCTCGTTTTTGAAGAAGAGAGTGGTGAAGAGAGCGAAGACGACCAGACTGACGACCTCCTGAATGACACGGAGTTGCAGCAGGCTGAACGGCCCTCCCATCCCCTGGAATCCGATCCGGTTGGCCGGGATCATGAACATGTATTCGACCAGCGCGATGCACCAGCTGATGCAGATGATTCCCCAGAGAGGCAGCCCCTGGAAGAATTTGAATCGGAGTTGTCCGTACCAGGCGAGCGTCATGAAGGAGTTGGAGACGACTAAAAGCAAGACAGCGTATATTCCTTTCATATTCAGGTTATTTTTCAGCGTAAGTCAAAGTTCTCCCGCGTGGAAAAAAGGTGGGGGCCGAGGCTGCCGCGAGGTTAGGGTAGACTCGGCCAAAGCATCCCGTAGGGATGCGCTCTAAAGTTTTTTCGGTTCCTTTTGTTCACAACCGACGCTGCCAGCGAGGGCAATGCAAACGCAGTTTGCAAATTGCCGAGCGGCGAGGAGGAACCGAGTAGCGTACCGAGAGCAGAGACCGCTTGCGGGATTTGCCGAGGCAGCACGAGGAAGCCGAAGGCAACGCGAAGCCAAAAGGAACAGTTCGAGGCGGGACAAAGCTCGACCCGCGCGCGACTGCTGGATAAGGAAATCATTCAAACGCGTAGTTCGCGTTTGAATAAGATTTCCGCCAGCGCGCGGACAAAGAACGGGGGTAGAGGCTGCCATTAAACCACCCGAAGGGTGCGCCCGCCCGGCGGACGCGTTCGCGCCACGGCGGGCGGCCTTTATTACTTCAAAGCAACCGCGCGCCCCGCCTAAAGACGCGATTCAGCTATTTCGGCGGTGAGCCGAAATAGAATGAATCGCGCAAGGCGCGCGAAAAAACTTGATCCGTGCAAAAAAATCCGTCGCCCGCCCGCATAAGAAGGCATATTCTGCCGGTTGGCACTTGACCAATCCGGCAAGAATTGCCGCGGGCGACGTTTAGGAGTAGACACGCCCAGTTTTCGCGTGCCGAGCGGCACCGGCGGAGCGAAAGCGGAGCCGCAGTGAGGCTGACACGGGGCAGTGCTTTGGGCCGTGGGTTGGGCTGTGCTTCTGCGACTCGCAGGGTCGCGCGGGCCGAAGCCTCCGGCCGCGGAGGCCCGCAACTGACGTTGCTGTGGGCCCCGCAGGCTTCAACCCGTTAAAGCACTTGCATTTTCTCAGGCTTGGTTGCGTCTCGTTGCTCCCCCCTCCGCGGAGGACGTACAGTGTCTTTTGCTGGCTGTCTCTGTCTCATATGGCGCCCCACTGGCGGCGAACAGCTTAAAAGAGACGAATGCGCCGTGCTTCTGCGGCTCGCAGACTCGCGCGGGCCGAACGCCTCCCCTCGGGAGTCCCGCAACACGTCGCTTGCGCGTTGAGAATTGCGGTTCCTCCCGGGCGTCCGTCCGCACAAAGTTCGGCTACATGGGGCAGCTCCCGCCCTTTGCCCCCCGCGGGCCCGCGGCGTTTATTCCGAGAGGCAACGCAACTGAAAACCGACAGCCCGACCATACAGGCTGCAAGCATCGACCCCCGTTGCGTTGAAACTCAGGTTCATGCCATTCGCCTCGCAGACAGCAGCAGACCAGACGTAACCATGGCTACAGACATAGCTCAGCCCGCCCGACGCATGCCCGCGGTAGCCCGGGGTCGTGTCGCCCGACATCCCCCGCCTCCCCGTCGGCTACTTGAGCGCTGCCCTCGCCGTCCCGATGATTTTGCAGATACTCATCGCGAAATGCGTAAAGAGGATACGCGCATTGCCATTCTGGCGGATATGCCCCAACAGCAGTTCGAACTCCCGCACGAACTCCTCGACCGTCGCATGCGAGACATACGGCGCGAAATTTTGACAAAACCGCTCCTGCGCCGGATTCGTATAAGCCAGCCTCCGGAGGCCGATCCCCGTCAGGTAACACGCCCGCAGCAACTCCAACCCCGCTATGCAGAACTGCTTTTGCACCTCCCGCCCCAACGGCGCCATCTCCTCCGCCCAGCTGAACAGATCCAGGTACTTCTGCTGGTAACACAGCCGCATCAACCGAATGAACCGCTCCCCATGCTCCGCCGTCCCGCCTCCCGCCCCCTCCGTCCCCGTCGCCAGCCGTACCGCCTCCCCCCAGCTCCCCTGCGCCAGATAGGCCGCCTGCTCCGCCCCTTCCGCCGTGATCCCCCGGCGAGCCACCAACTCCCGGGCGATCAGATCGTCCGCCACCCCCGCCAGCGCCACCGTCTGCGTCCTCGATCGGATCGTCGCGATGATCTTCTCCGGCTCCACGCTCACGAACAGGAAGAGCGTCCGTTCCGGCGGCTCCTCCACCAGCTTCAGCAGCGTATTGGCCGCCGTCTCGTGCAGCCGCTCCGGCAGCCAGACGACCACCGTCTTGTATCCCCCCTCGAACGCCTTGAACCCCATCTGCCGCACCAGCTCGTTCGCATCCGTCTTGTTGATGATCCCCTGCTGATTCTCGATCCCCAGCCGCGCATACCACTCCTGCTCCGTCAGATAGCCCCCCGTCTCCGGAATCATCTGCCGCCAGAGATGCACGAACTGCTCGCTCCGCGGTTTTTCGTCCGCCCGTCCCGTCGCCACCGCCTCCTTCGACGCATTCACCGGGTAGATATAGTGGCAGTCCGGATGCTCCAACCGCTGCATGCGGTAACACTCCGGACACTCCCCGCACGAATCCTCCTCCGTCCGGTTGCGGCAGTTCACATACTGGGCGTAAGCCAGCGCCAGCGGCAACGCCCCCGTCCCCTCGGCCCCCGTGAAGAGCAGCGCATGGCTGATCCTCCCCTGCCGCACCGTTTCGCGCAGCCGTCGTTTGACCTCTTCCTGACCGATAATATCTTTGAATTGCATATTCCGACTCGCGCCGTCGTTCGAAACCCGCCCGGCGCCTGACGAAGATACGGAAATTTTGCATATCTTCGCCTTTCACACGGAAGTCTAAAATAATACAGTACGAACCATGAGAATAGCAGAGTTGCTCGCCTCCGGCGAGCGGAACGTCGAAGTCGTGGCCAAAGGATGGGTACGCACCAAGCGCGGGAACAAGAACGTCGCCTTCATCGCCCTGAACGACGGCTCGACTATTCATAATATACAGGTCGTGGCCGACACCGCCGCCTTCGACGAAGCCTTGCTCAAAGAGATCACCACCGGCGCTTGTTTGAAAGTGACCGGCACGCTCGTCGACTCGCCCGCCTCGGGCCAGCCCGTCGAGATTCAGGCCCGGCAGATCGAAATCTACGGGACGGCAGATCCCGACAGCTATCCGTTGCAGAAAAAGGGGCACACCCTCGAATTTCTGCGCGAGATCGCCCATCTGCGGCCTCGTACCAATACCTTCGGCGCCGTGTTCCGGATTCGTCACGCCATGGCTTATGCCATCCACAAATATTTCAACGACCGGGGCTTCTACTATTGGAACTCGCCCCTGATCACCGCCTCCGATGCCGAAGGAGCGGGTGCGATGTTCCGCGTGACCACGCTGGCTCCGGGCGAGACCGACTTCAACGAAGACTTCTTCGGCCGTCCGACCAACCTGACCGTCTCCGGGCAGCTCGAAGGCGAGCTGGCGGCGATGGCCCTCGGACAGATCTATACCTTCGGGCCGACCTTCCGGGCCGAGAACTCCAATACCCCCCGGCACCTGGCCGAGTTCTGGATGGTCGAGCCCGAGATGGCCTTCTACGAGATCGAAGACAACATGAATCTGGCCGAAGATTTCATCAAATATCTGGTGAACTACGCGCTGGAACATTGCGCCGACGACCTCGCCTTCCTCGAAAAGATGTACGACAAGGAGCTGACCGAGCGGCTGCGGTTCGTAACCGCCAACGACTTCGTGCGGCTCACCTACACCGAGGGGATCCGGATACTGGAAGAGGCACGGGACGCGAAAGGGGTGAAATTCGAGTTCCCGGTCTTCTGGGGGGCCGATTTGGCGGCCGAGCATGAACGCTACCTCGTGGAACAGCATTTCAAACGTCCGGTGATTATGACCGACTACCCGAAAGAGATCAAGGCCTTCTATATGAAGCAGAACGACGACGGGCGGACAGTTCGTGGGATGGACGTGCTCTTCCCGAAGATCGGCGAGATCATCGGCGGTTCTGAGCGCGAGGCCGACTACGGCAAGTTAGTGGCCCGGATGGAAGAGATGGGCGTGCCGACCGACTCGATGCAGTGGTACCTCGACACCCGTCGTTTCGGGAGCGCGCCGCACAGCGGTTTCGGGCTGGGATTCGAGCGTCTGGTGCTCTTCGTGACCGGGATGACCAACATCCGGGACGTGATTCCGTTCCCGCGGACGCCGAAGAATGCGGAATTTTAGTTCCCGCTTGTATATGAAGAGGGGGCGGTTCCACTGGTGGTGGAGCCGCCCCTTCGCATATACAATCCTTTATGCCGAAACCGCCTATAAATCCAGCACCGTATTCCACCCGTGCCGATCCTCCACCTCTCCATGCTGGATCGCCACCAGTTCGTCGTACAGCTTCTTGCTCCACGTCCCCACCCCCTCGCCAAAGCGATAGGTTTTGCCGTCCGCCGGGTCGAAGATCGTCGAGACCGGCGTAATCACCGCCGCTGTCCCGCAGCAGCCCGCCTCGCTGAACGTATTGAGTTCGTCGAGCTCCACCTGCCGCGCTTCGACCTCCATGCCGAAATCCGCTGCAATCTGCCGCAGACTCTTGTTCGTAATGGAAGGCAGAATCGAATGCGACGCCGGCGTAATGTAATGCGCCCGTCCGCCCTCCGCCGCGTCGACCCGGATTCCGAAGAAGTTCGCCGCCCCGCACTCGTCAATGTAGCGATGCTGTGCCGGATCGAGATACAGCACGCTGTCATACCCCTTTTCGTGTCCTTCGAGCGCCGAAGTAAGGCTCGCACCGTAATTCCCCCCCGCCTTGGTATGTCCTGTTCCGAACGGCGCCGCCCGGTCGTGCGTGCGGTCGATAATCGCGCTGATCCCCTTCATCCCCCCGCTGTAGTACGGCCCTACCGGGCTCACGAACATCAGCAGCAGCGTCTCGCCGGCCGGCTTCACCCCTAACTGCGGCCCCGATCCGACGATCACCGGTCGGATATAGAGCGACCCGCCCGATTCGTAAGGCGGAATATACTCCTTGTTCAACGTCACGACGCGGGTGACCATTTCGCAGAACAGTTCGACGCTCGGCACCCCCATCCGCAGGTATTCCGCGGAGCTCTGCATCCGCCGGGCGTTTTCGTCCATCCGGAACACCCGCACCTTCCCGTCCGGGCAGCGAAACGCCTTCAGCCCTTCGAAAGCAGTCTGCCCGTAGTGGAAAGCCGTCGCCGCCATGTGCATCGTTACAGTCTCTTCGGCGTGTTCTTCGATCTCTCCCCATTGTCCGTCTCGGCAGTAGCATCGCACGTTCACAGGGGTTCTCGTGTATCCGAATTTGAGGTTATTCCAGTCGATTTCTTCCGGTTTCATATATCGCATGTTTTTATATCGTTCGCTTATCTGTGTCTACCCGCTGAAGAAAAGGTACCCAAAAGACTTTTACAGAGGTCGTCCCGTTGGGCCGACCACGTGTTCTCTCCGCCTTGTTTCGTTGGGCTGGGATTTTCAGGCGCGGACAAAAAATAAGGTCAAGACCCTGCGGCTCGTAGAGCCGCGCGGGCCGGAGCCACCCCCGGCACCAGCTTACGGCGGTCGCTGCGCTCCAAGAAGGGCGATTCCTCTCGGAATCGCGCTATTTGCTCTCAGTTCAAGCGGACGAAGCCTGCGGGGCCCACAGCAACGTCAGTTGCGGGCCTCCGCTGCGGGAGGCTTCGGCCCGCGCGACCCTAAAGGGTCGCAAGAGCACAGTTTTAAGCATTGCTCTGTGTCCGCCTCACTGCGGCTCCGCTGTTGCTCCGCCACTGCCGCTCAGCACCCGAAAGCTGGGCGTATCTGCTCTTAAACGTCGCCCGCGGCAATTCTCGCCGGATTGGCCGAGTGCCACCCGGCAGAATATGCCCTCTTAAGCGGGCGGGCGCCGGTGTTTGCGCGTTGTTCTTTGTTCGCGCGCCTTGCGGAAATCTTGTCAAAACGTGCCAGCACATTTTGACGATTTCCCTCTTAAGGCGTGGCGCGCGATCTGGTCATTGCTCCGGCTGGTACTGTTCTTTTTCTGAAGAAAAAGAACCAAAAAGACTTTCGACGGATGCTAACGCATCCTCAAGCTGCCGACGGCCCTGTTCTTTGGCCGTGTCTGCCGAATGTTTCCCGAGGTTAAAGCGCCGGAACCCTTGAACCCATCAATCCAGTTCCCAGTCCGCCCCGTCCTTGCGGTCTTTGACCCGGATGCCCAGCGCCGCCAGGCGGTCGCGGATCAAGTCCGACGTCGCCCAGTCCTTCGCCGCCTTCGCCTGCTGGCGCACCTCCAATATCATGTCGATCACCCCGCCTAATCGGTCGTTGCCGCCCGCGACAGGAGCCCCCCCGCCCTCCGCAGAGAGAGAGAGCCCCAGCAGCGTCCCCAACACCGTGTCGAATGCTGTGCGCAAAGTCTGCAAATCCTCCTCCGTCGCCGCCAGCGTCCCGTCGTTCAGCGCGTTGACATGCCGCACCCAGTCGAACAGTCGGGCGATCGCCACCGGACTGTTCAGGTCGTCGCACAACGCCTCCTCGCACTCGCCCAGTAAAGCCGAAGGAGATGGCATAGTAGAAGCCGCCGCAGGAGCGATGCGCCCCGAAGCCAAGAGATTCCACGCCTTCATCAGCCGTTCCAGCCCCTTTTGCGCCCCCTGCAACGCCTCATCGCTGAAATCCAGCGTCGACCGGTAGTGCGCCTGGAGGATAAAGAACCGGATCACCATCGGCGAATACGCCTGCGACAACAGCGCATGATCCCCCGTGAAGAACTGCTCCAGCGTGATGAAATTCCCTAAGGATTTCCCCATCTTCTGTCCCCCGATCGTCACCATGTTGTTGTGCACCCAATATCTGGCCGACGCATGTCCCAGCGCCGCCGTCGACTGCGCGATCTCGCACTCGTGGTGCGGGAACATCAGATCCATCCCCCCCCCGTGAATATCGAACGTCTCGCCCAGATACTTCGCCCCCATCGCCGAACACTCCATGTGCCACCCCGGAAAACCCTCGCTCCACGGACTCGGCCACCGCATGATATGCTCCGGCGCAGCCCGTTTCCACAGCGCGAAATCCGCCGGGAAACGCTTTTCCCCCTCATAGTCCTCCGACCGTCCCCCCGACTGCATGTCGTCCAGATTCCTGCCCGACAGTATCCCGTACTTGTTGCCATCCGCCACATACTTCCGCACATCGAAGTAGACCGACCCGTTGCTCACATACGCATACCCCGCGTCCAGAATCGCCTGCGTCATAGCAATCTGCTCGATGATATGTCCCGACGCGTGCGGTTCGATCGACGGCCGCAACACCCCCAGCCGATCCATAAACTCGTGGTACCGGTTGGTATAGTACTGCGCCACCTCCATCGGCTCCAGCTGCTCCAGCCGCGCCTTTTTCGCAATCTTGTCCTCCCCCGCGTCCGCATCGTTTTCCAAGTGCCCCACATCCGTGATGTTCCGCACATAACGCACCTTGTACCCCTCGTACCGCAGCAGCCGGAACAGCAGGTCGAACGTCACCGCCGGCCTCACATGCCCCAGGTGCGGATCGCCGTAGACCGTCGGCCCGCACACGTACATCCCCACAGCCGGTGCATGCAACGGCGCGAACTCCTCCTTGCGCCGGGTCAGGGTATTGTAAAGGTAGATCGGTTTGGCCATACTCGGAAACGGTGTAACGATTGAGACTATTTTACAAAAGTATTAATTTTGAACCACCAATGTATCGACCATGTACAAAAACTTGACGGAATACATCCGCGCCTTGGAGCAGGCCGGCGAACTGATCCGGATTCCCGTCCCCGTCGATCCCGTGCTGGAGATCGCCGAGCTGACCGACCGGCAGGCCAAGCAGCCCGGCGGAGGAAAGGCGCTGCTGTTCGAGCATACCGGCACCGGCTTCCCCGTGCTCACCAACCTGATGGGCTCCGAGCGGCGGATTTGCATGGCCCTCGGCGTCGAGCGGCTTTCGGAAGTCGGCGAACGGATCGAATCCCTCTTCTCCGACGCCCTGCGGCCCAAAGCGGGATGGATGGAGAAGCTCCGGATGCTGCCCCTGCTTGGCGAGGTGGCGCAGTGGATGCCGCGTAACGTCTCCCGCAAAGGCGAGTGTCAACAGGTGGTGCTGAAAGGCGAGGCGGCGGATTTGTCGAAACTGCCCGTGCTGAAATGCTGGCCCCACGACGGCGGTCGGTTCGTGACCCTGCCGTTGGTGCACACCGTCGATCCGGAGACCGGTGTGCGGAACGTCGGCATGTACCGGATGCAGGTATTCAATGCGCGCACTACGGGGATGCACTGGCATCGCCACAAGACCGGCGAGCGGCACTATCAGGAATATAAAAAGCGGGGCGAGCGGATGCCCGTGTCGGTCTGCCTCGGGGGCGATCCCGTCTACACCTACTGCGCCACCGCCCCGTTGCCCGACGGGATGGACGAGTACCTGTTGGCCGGATTTCTGCGTCGTCGTCCGGTCGAGCTGGTCGAGTGCCTGACCAACGACCTGCGGGTGCCTGCCGATTGCGACTTCGTGATCGAGGGGTATGTCGACCCGGCCGAGCCGAAGGCAGTCGAGGGCGATTTCGGCGACCATACGGGATTTTACTCCCTGAAAGACCTCTACCCGCAGTTCCATGTCACGTGTATCACCCACCGTCGCGATGCGGTGTGGCCGGCGACGCTGGTGGGTGTGCCGCCGATGGAGGATGCCTGGATTCAGCTGGCTACCGAGCGGATATTTCTTGCGCCGATCCGTTTGTCCGTAGCTCCGGAGGTGGTCGACCTGTGGATGCCTCCGGCGGGGGTGGCTCACAATTTGGCGGTGTGCGTGATCGAAAAGAGTTATGCGGGCCAGGCTTTCAAAGTGGCCCATGCGTTGTGGGGGGCAGGGCAGATGAGTTTCAATAAGTTTCTGGTGATGCTTTCGGCGGAAGATGCGGCAGACGTTTCGGGCGAGGGGTACCGCGAGGTGATCCGGGAGCGGCTTCATCGATTCGATCCGACTCGGGATGCGCTTTTTTCGCGAGGGGTGCTCGACGTGCTGGATCACTCGTCGCCGCAACTGGGATTCGGGGGCAAGTTGTGCCTCGATCTGACCCGCAAACTGGAAGAGGAGGGGGGCGAACGACCTCGGCGTGAGGAGATTCCGGTCGAGGTGGTGTGGGACGATTTTGTCGAGTCGGCGGGGCTGGAGTTCGAAGATTTGGTTTGGCTGGCGGCGGGGAATACCGATCCGGGACGGGATGTTTCGGTGACTTCGGCAGGCGTGTTGAGGCTGGATGCCCGGTTCAAGCCTTCGGAGGTGGAACGGGGCTGGCCGAACGTGGTGACGATGTCGCCGGATGTGATCGAGCGGGTGGACGTGCGTTGGTCGGAGTACGGTTTTAGCGGCGAACCCTTGCCATCTCCATCGCGCCGTTATCAGTCGTTGGTTCGTTCGGGCTCAGCGAAGCTCTGAGCGGCGCGAACGAAGAACGGGGTGAGGAATTGGGCCGAGGCTGCCCCTTCCGAGTGCCGGACCCAAGTAGCGAAGCGAGAGCACGTCGGCTTGTCGACGATGCCTCGCAAGCGCGAGGGAGACCGCAGGTCAACGCACCGCCCGCCCGGCGGCCGCGTTCGCGCCACGGCGGGCGGCCTTTATTACTTCAAAGTAATCGCGCCCCGCCTAAAGAAGCGATTCAACTATTTCTGCTCACTGCCGAAATAGTTGAATCGCGCAAGGCGCGCGGACAGAGATTAGGGCCGTCGGCAGTTTGAGGATGCGTTAGCATCCTTGAAAGTTTCTTTGGTTCTCTTTGTGAACAAAGAGAACAGTTTGAGGCGGGTCAAAGCTCTACCGCGCGCGATCGCTGAAGTAGGAAATCATTCAAACGCGTAATGCGCGTTTGAATAAGATTTCCGCCAGCACGCGGCCAAAGAACGGCGCGCGAAAACGCGGCGGAGCGAAAGCGGAGCCGCAGTGAGGCGGACACAGGGCCAGTGCTTTGGGCCGAGCTTCTGCGACTCGCAGAGTCGCGCAGTTCGCCGCCACCCCGCGCGGCGGATTGCAACTCGTCGGGGCTCGTTGCTGCTCTCCGCTGGCGGCGAACATCTGTAAATAGGGCGAGGACGAACCTCGCAGAATAGGGGCGGTTGAATGATGCGTTGCTTTTGCGACCTTTAGGTCGCCGGCCTCGTCGCCCAGGCGCGGAGCGCCTCGGGGGGGATGGGCGACAGGCCGAACCCGACAGAATTGAGGCGAGTTTAGAGCTGTGGGTTGGGCTGAACTGTTGCGAACTCGGAAGAATCAGGGCATTGCTTTGTCGGGTCGAAGCCTGCGGGGCCCAAAAGCAACGTCAGTTGCGGGCCTCCGCTGGGGGAGGCTTCGGCCCGCGCGGCTCTGCGAACCGCAGGGATTCAACTCAAATAGGGTAGAGGCGGCCCGGTTCGAGTGTTTCGTGTCCCTGTTTATTCCGAGAGGCAACGCAACTGAAGGCCGTAGGCGCGACCGTGCGCGTGGCAGGAACCTAGACCCTGCGTGCCGAACCACAAGAATCGACGTAGATACTGCTCACCAAAGCCGACCAGCAATAGCCGTGGCTGCCGACATCCACCAGTCCGCCATTGTCCCTCTCGCGGTAGCCCGGGGCGCGCCGCCCGGCACTCGAAAACCGGTTGTTTTCACCTCAAACCTCCGCCCCCCAAAATCTACCTCAAGAACAAAACCCCCAAGAGAGATTACATGTCCGGAATTTACATACACATCCCGTTTTGTCGCCAGCTCTGCCATTACTGCGACTTCCACCACAGCGCCTCCCTCGCTCGGAAAGGAGAGATGATCGAAGCCATCCGTCGCGAACTGGCCCGTCGCCGCGACGAAGTCGCCCCCCGGAGCGTCGAGACCCTCTATTTCGGCGGCGGCACCCCCTCCGTTTGCACCCCCGACGAGATCGCCCCGCTCGTCGCTCAGGTGCAGGAGCAGTGGGCCGTCGACCGGTTCGAAGAGGTGACCCTCGAAGCCAACCCCGACGACCTGACCCCCGGTTATCTTTCCGCCCTGCGCGACATCGGCATCGACCGCCTGAGCATCGGCGTGCAGTCGTTCCACGACCGACACCTCGAACGGATGAACCGCCGCCATACCGCCCGTGCCGCCGTCGAGGCCGTCGAAGCCGCCCATGCCGCCGGTTTCGAAAACCTGACGATCGACCTGATTTACGGCCTGCCCGGCATGACCCTGCGCGAGTGGCAAGAAGACCTGGCACAGGCCGTCGCCCTGCCCGTGCAGCATATTTCGGCCTACCACCTCACCGTCGAGCCCCGCACCGTTTTCGGCAAACAGGGGCTGGCCCCCGTCGAAGAGACCGTTTCCGAACAACACTTCTCCCTCCTGCGCGAGCGGTTGCAGTCCGCCGGTTTCGAACACTACGAAGTGTCGAACTTCGCCCGTCCCGGCTATCGGGCCCGCCATAATAGCGCCTATTGGCTCGGCGCGCCCTATCTGGGCGTCGGCCCCTCCGCCCACTCCTACGACGGCTCTCGGCGGCGGAGCTGGAACGTAGCCAGCAACCCGCTCTATCTGTCCGGGACTCCGCCCGAAGAGGAGCTCCTGACCGACACCGACCTTCAGAACGAATACCTGATGACCCGTCTGCGTACCGTCGACGGCCTTTCCACCGCCAAGTTTTCGGCCCGTTTCGGCGAAACGGAGACCCGCCGCCTCGAAACGCAATGTACGGTTTTCGAAGCAGCGGGCGATCTCTGTCGGACGCCGTTCGGCTGGGCCATCCCTCCGGCTCGGTGGTTGATTTCCGACTATGTGATTTCGCGTCTTTTCCGCTAATTGGGGTGGCTGCGATGCTACTCGACGGTGTAAAAGATGAGTACGGCGTTGTCGTTCTCGTCGAGGTCGAGGTCTTCGCGGTAGGGGGCGTATTCCGGCTCTTCCAAGAAGCGAGCGGCGTCTACCGAGGCGACGAAGCCCTGTTCCGTAGCGCAGGCGATCGGTTTGACAGCGATCGTCCCTTCGGCCGAAGCGATGCGCTGGGCGCCGGTGGCCGGATCGTAGTACCACGTGTACTCCTTACCGCTCAGCGAGAAGGTCATGCCCCACCAACGGTTGCTCGGGAAAAAGCTCGGGAAACAAACTTTATGATCGGCGGCCATTTGTTCGTCCGGATCAACGTCGTCCCAATCTCCCAGAGTACTGATATATTCCGCCGTTACGGTATGCGGCCCGAAATCGAGGTGGATGCGTTTTACGTCTGAGGAGTCGGGGCCGACTGTATAAATGTCCGAGGCGAAATCCGGAAAATAATAGAGTTGTCCGTTGGCTTCGGTAAACGGGAAAAGGGAGCTGATGGTAAATGTAGTTATCGGCAGGATGGGGGCAATGGTCTCATACCGAATTTTCCCGTCGCGGTCGGTAACGACCAGTGTCCCGGCTTCGTTATACGTAGACTGGGAGGCTATATAGTCTTCCATGACCGCTATGGCGTCTTCCTGAAAACCTACGTCGATACTTCTCAAATATTGACCGGAAAAAGAGTAGACCAGAATTTTTTCGCTTCGACCAGCCACTACGTATAGTTCGTCTTTGGTGGGCCAAAAATGGGATAAACTGATATATTCCTGCGGCCCGTGACCCACGCGGTCTACTTTCGAGAGGTATTTTCCGTTCGCGTCGAAGACCAGAATCTGTTGCATGTCCTGTACGAAGATGCGGGTGTCGGTCGTCCTCACCCGGAAGAACCGACCGTAAAGCGATTCGGAGTTCGTTTCGAGCGGGACGACTTTCTCGATCTTCCGGGTGGGCTCGGGGGCGTCGAAGTCGATGGTGATCTGTTCCGAGGCGGTCTGCTGCGGCTTGCTGCCGCAGGCGACCAGAAGTAATCCCCAAAGACTGAGGAAAAAGGGTCTCATCGTGATTGTCATTGAATTAAAACAAAAAGATTCCCTCACGAAGATAAGGGAATCTTGGAGGAATTAAAATTTGCAACGCCTACTTCCACCTGGTATACAGTCTTTTGAACCGTTGTTGTCAAGTTTTTTAACATACCATTCTCTTCGGTTTTGCAAATCAAGAATATCCTCCTCAAGATCAGCCATTGCTTCAATATTAGCTAAGGTCAGTGCCGACATTTCCGGCTGCTGGGTTTGAGCTTTCAGGTAGGTCATCACGGCTCCGCCGCAAATCAGGGCTGCGCCACCGGCAGCCAACAGGGCTTTGGTCATTTTCTTCATGACTTCAAAAATTAAAGGTAAATAAAAAGTGTGTCTTTCCGAAGGTTTTCAGAGAAATCGCACTTCAAATATAATCCAAAGAATCGAAGGCGGTAATATTTTGTTGAATTATTTTATAAATAAAATAATTCAACAACAATAGCTCTGTCAGTGGCAATAAAAAAAGGGGACTCGCGGTGAGTCCCCCTGTGGAAAATGGGTAGCGTGCAAGCCTCTTAAATCCCCTGAGCCTCAGAATCGGAACGCCATCGTCAGAATCACATTGTGATACCGCTCCTTCGTGTAGATCGTCCCCTCCGTAGCCACCCGATAGCCGTCTTCCGACGTGTAGTCGAACGGTTTGTACGGCATCCCGTTCGCCTTGCCGTAGACGTAAGCCAGATCGACGCTCACCGACCGGTTCCGGAAACCGATCCCGCCCGAAATCTGCTGATACTCGCCGAACGAAGCATAGGCATCGTCCCGATAGACCGACGTGCTGTAGCCGTACCCCGCCCGCAGGAAGAGCGACCGCGCCGGCTGGAACTCCACCCCTGCCCGGATCACATCCGTCGGCCCGTAGGTCTCCCCGATCCCCGTGTTGATGTCCCGATAGTCGTCCGACGTGTACTTCATGTGCTGATACCACGTCCGTTCGTAATCCACACTCACGATCCCCACCGTCCCGATCGTCGCCGATACCCCCGCCATCAGCCGCGACGGCGTCCGCATGCGATACTCCTGCCGCTGGATCGGCGTATCGCTGAAACCGTAGTCGTAGCCCCCGATCGAATGGGTGTAATTGACCGTCATGTCCGCCGCATATTCGTCCGTCATGCCGATCCACGTCGGCGAGTGGTAAGCCACCCCGATCCGCAGCCACGGCACCGGCCTCACCGTCGCCCCCACCTTCAGGTTGACCCCCACGCCCGACAGGTCGTAAGCCTGGTTGTAGTAAGTCGAGAGCAGCCCCACGTTATTCGCCGAAGTGATCTCCGAGTAGGTGTCCACGCGGCTGTAGTAGATGTCCTGAATCCCCAGCGTCGCCCCGATGTAGAAGATATCCTTGAAATTATATCCCCCGCTGATCGTATATTCGTTGATCGCCCCCGCCGTCCGGCGATACCACTCCGGAAAGAGCAGCGTTCCCTCCTGAATCATCCCCCGGGTGGTGTATTGCTGCGGCGGTTGCCCGTCTCCCCCCGTACCCGCCACCGGGTCGAAGAGCCCCGCCTGATAGCCCATGATCGCTCCCCACAAAGCCGGCGGATAGTCGTAGAAAGCTTTGTAGATGTCCTTTTCCGGCGCCCCGATCGTCGAAGCCGGGATGCCGTAGAGCTGTTCGACGAACATGTCGCCGATCGAGAACCCCTCGCCCAGCGCCGTCCGGTCGTCGAAGCTGATCGCCCGGCTGCGACCGTTGAAGTCCGCCAGACGGTTCATCCCGAAACCGATCGCGAAGTTGTTCCCCGCATAGACCATCGAGAAGTTCCCGATATTGGCCTTTACCCGGTTGAGGTGCTTGTCCAGATTCCCGTTCGGCGTTCGGTAGTCGGCCTCCTGTGCCGATATCCGGAGCCCGGGGCTCAATGCCAGTTCGCTTCGGCTGTACATCGCCATCCCCGCCGGGTTGAGGCTCATCGAGGCCCCGTCGGCCCCCAGCGAGGTGAAAGCCCCTCCCATCCCCGCCGTCCGGGCGGTGGCCAGTCCGAAGTTCTGGCGCGAAAAGAGGAGCAGCTCTTCGGGCCCCTGCGCCCGGGCCGCCGATACGGTCGCCAGCGCGCCCGCCGTCAGACAGGCGGAGAGTATGAGATTCCTTTTCATCGTCTTATCATGTCCGTTAGTTGATACGTCAGGTTGTGATGACCGGCGCTCGTTTCGGTCGGGTTACCGTCGCCGGTAGCCTCCTCCTCCGCCCGAGCCGCTTCCACCATAGCTGCCGCCCGCCGGTCGCGACGGCGATACCGCCGGCGTCCGGGTCGGTTCGGAGCGTTGCACCGAGCGTTGCGGCCGCTCGGCCGGTGTCGTGTTCGGACGGACTTCGCGCCGGTACGAACGATCCGTATTCACCGGTCTCCGGTAACCGTCGTTGCCGTTCACACCCGGTCGGGTCGTGCCTTGCGGCGTGTACTGGTTGTTGCTGCCGCCCGGTCGGATCGTCGCCGCCGGAGTGCCCGTCGTTGCCGGCCGCCGCGTACCGCCGCCTTGATTGATCGTTACGCCCGTGCCGTTGTCGTTGCGGCGATAGCCGCCCGAGTAGGTCGGCCTGCCCCCCGCTCCGTTCGGCCCGTTACCCGGTCGATAGGTCGGTCTTCCGGCCGGTCGGCCGTCTCCCCAGTAGATCGGTCTCGGTCTGCCCCCGCCGGGCCCGCCCCAAGCGGGCGGCGGCGGATAGTAGCCCGGCCCCCAGGCAGGCCCCCATCCAGGACCCCAGCCCCAGGAAGGGCCCCAATCCCAGGCGGGCCCCCATCCCCAGCTCCACGACGGCCCCCAGCTCCATGACGGGCCCCAATTCCAGCTCCAGCTCCAGTAAGGGCCGCCCCACGTGCCGTAATAATAGGAATTCCACCGCCACGGCCGGCTCCACGGCGAATACCAGTAAGCGTTCCACGGATCTGCCCATCCGCTCCCCGCCGAGACGTTCAGCGTGATGTTCACATTGCTCCGGCCGCTGCGGTCGTCGTCCCAGAGCTCCTTGGTGCGCAGCCGCGCAGAGGGGTCGCTCCCGTCGAAGAGGGCGGTGATGTAGGTCGGTTCGACCCACATGTCGTTACCGAACGTGATCACGTTGTAGAGATCCGGATCGTACCGGCCCGAGAGCGTCCGGTGGAAGCCCTCCATCAGCTTCCAATAGTCATCGTCCATCTCGCGGTAGTTGCGATAGGCCGAGATCCGGCGTTGCAGCGCGTCGTCGAACGACGTGACCAGTTCGTCCCGTTGCGTTCCCTGCGCCGCGGCAGTCGTCGGCGCCGCAGGCTGAGACGGCCTGTTCGGCGTCCACTGGGCCGGCATCTGTTGCGCCTGCCTCCGTTCGGACTCCGCGATCCGGGCCGCCCGGCGGTTCTCGCGGAGCTGCTGTTGCTCCGCCCGGCTCGCCCGCGTCGAACCGCGGTAGAGATCGTCCACGTAGCCTGCGTTCTGCGCCGCGACGCTGCCTGCCGTCCATCCGGCCAGAAGCAGCGGTATGAGGTATTTTTTCATAGCGGTAGTTGCGTTTTACTTCTTTGACGTGCGAAACGGCCCGAAGTTACATCGTCCCGGTCGGTCGGATCGGAAAAGATCCTCCGGCAATCGGCGTGCCAGAATGCGTCGGCCGGAAGACAAAAACGGGAGAGCGCCACACTCCCCCGTTCCGAAATGATCGGCCGCGCCTTTCCCGGCACACGACCGACATCCTATAGCCGGTCGAACCGTCCGGCGATCTCCTCCGGCACCGCCGCGCGATTGACCATGATATTCATCGTCTTGTACCGCACGTAAGGTTCCGAGACATAGAAGAATCCCTTGTACTTGCCCGTCTCGCCCCACGAGTTTTTGACCTTATAGAACTTATTGCCCCACTGGTCGTGCGCCGTCCCGACAATGACCATTCCGTGGTCGTCCGTCGTTTCGTAGTTGTCGAACGCCTCCTGACGCATCTCCTGCGTGATGGTCTTTTCCGGCATCGGCCCGGTGATCCGGCGCGACATCTTGGCCAGCTGTTCTTTGGTGAGCCCCGTCCAGTGCGCCATGTCCGAGCCTGCCACCTGTTCCGGCTTGTCCACCGGCACGATCGCGAAGCCTTCGTTGTAGCGGAATCCCTTTTCGCTCACGTCGGCCGACCAGTTCACCGCGTAGCCCTGCGCCAGCGCCGTGTCGATGATCCGGATCAGGTCGTCCACCGGCACATTGGCCGCCGGTTCCCACGCCCAGTTGTCCGGAATTTCGACCGCGAACCGCGTGTAGAACGGATGGTGGGTGAACGAGGTGAACGACACGAAATCGTCCGCCCGAATCCCCATCGCTTCGGCGAACGACTTCGGCGTATACTCCCTGCCCTTATAGACGAATTTCTCGGGGCATTCGCCCAGATAGGCGTCCAGAATGCCGTTCAGCCCCTCCTGCCACACCGGCGATAACGACCGATTCGGCGCCTTGATCACCGCTGCCATATACCCCGCCAGCACCGCATCCAGCTCACCGTGCCGGTGCACACTGTCCCGGCTGTACCGCAGTCCGGCGTAAGCCTCCTGCGGCACGATGCCGTGGTTGCGCAGGATGGTCAGCACGTCGTGCGTATTGGCCCCCGCCGAGAAAGCCGACGTCCCGTGCGTGCGGGCGTATTTGATCGCCTTGTCCAGGTAAGTGTGCCGCACGATCCACATCTCCGACAGGTTGAGCGTGTCTTTCCCCTGCCGCAGCGCCTCGCTTTCCAAAAGCCCCGTCCCGGCGAAGCTCCAGCAGGTGCCCGAGCTGCTCTGGTTGTCGATCGGCGTGACCGGCACCACCGTCACGTCCGTGAACACGTAAGCCGTATCGGCCTTTTGCGTCTTCTGTTTTTTCGCTTTCGGAGCGTCCGATGCCGAAACGAAGTTCATCGCCAGCACCGCCGTACAAACGGTAAGAATCGATTTCATGAAAGATTATGTATGAGAGTTTGGTTATTCGAAATAGCTGTTTACCGTGAATCCCCCTGCCCGCAGATAGGCATCGCGCTTGAAGAGCCGGATGTCCGACTCCACCATATCCGCCACCAACGCCGGCAAGTCGTACTTCGGCGTCCAGCCCAGCACCGTGCGCGATTTGGTCGCGTCCCCGATCAAAGCCTCCACCTCCGTCGGCCGGAAGTAGCGCGGGTCTACGCTCGCCACCCGCGAGCCGATCCGCCGTTCGATCGCCGCCAGGTATTCTTCGCCCACCGCTTCGGTAAATTTAGCCGCATCCACTGCCGCGATCGTCCCCACCTCGTCGATCCCCTCGCCCGAGAACTCGACCGTGATCCCCAGTTCGGCGAACGTCATCCGCAGGAACTCCCGGATCGAAGTCGTCACCCCCGTAGCGATCACATAGTCGTCCGGCCTCGGCTGTTGCAGAATCAGCCACATCGCCTCCACGTAGTCCTTGGCGTGCCCCCAGTCGCGAGTCGAGCCGAGGTTGCCCAGATAGGTCTGCTCCTGCATCCCCAGCGCGATGCGCGCCGCCGCCCGCGTGATCTTGCGCGTCACGAACGTCTCGCCCCGCACCGGCGATTCGTGGTTGAAGAGAATCCCGTTCGAGGCGTGCATCCCATAGGCCTCGCGGTAGTTGACCGTGATCCAGTAGGCGTAGAGCTTGGCACAGGCGTACGGCGACCGCGGATAGAACGGCGTCCGCTCCGATTGCGGCACCTCCTGCACCAGCCCGTAGAGCTCCGACGTGGAGGCCTGATAAATGCGCGTCTTCTCCGTCAGGCCCAGCAGCCGGATCGCTTCCAGGAGTCTTAGGGTGCCGATCCCGTCGGCGTTGGCCGTGTATTCCGGCGTGTCGAAACTGACCTTGACGTGGCTCATCGCCGCGAGGTTGTAGATCTCGTCGGGCTGCACCTCCTGAATGATCTTCGTGAGGTTCAGCGAGTCGGTCATGTCCCCGTAGTGGAGCACGAACCGCTGTCCGTCCACGTGCGGGTCTTCGTAGAGGTGGTCGATCCGTTCGGTATTGAACGACGAAGCTCGCCGCTTGATTCCGTGTACGACATATCCTTTCCGGAGCAGGAACTCGGCCAGATAGGCGCCGTCCTGCCCCGTGACTCCCGTGATGAGCGCAGTTTTCGACATAGCGATTGAATGGGTGATCGGGCGCGCCTCCGCCACACGCCCGCATGCAAAGATAAGGAACTATTTGCTTCCGGCGCGACGGGAAAATAATCGATTTCGGATAAATATGTTAAGAATTCAACAAACGTCCCTTTTTCGCACCGACCCGACCCGAAAAAACGTACCTTTGTCGCTCCGTCCGGACTTCGGACGGACTTTCAATCGGAACGAAAACAAAGACACACAGATATGAAAGTAGCAGTATTCGGCGCCACCGGTCTGGTGGGCGGACGCATGTTGGCGGTGCTTGCAGAGCGCAATTTTCCGGTCACGGAGCTGATTCCGATCGCCTCGGAGCGTTCGGCGGGTAAAAAGGTCTCGTTCGGCGGCCGCGAGTGGACGGTCGTGACTCCTCAGACAGGGCTGGAGATGAAGCCCGCGCTGGCGATCTTCTCGGCCGGCGGCCAGGTTTCGCTGGACTGGGCTCCCCGGTTCGCCGAAGCGGGGTGCTATGTGGTGGACAACAGCTCGGCCTGGCGGATGGATCCGACCAAAAAGCTGGTGATTCCCGAGATCAACGCCGACGTCCTGACCCCCGAAGACCGCATTATCGCCAACCCGAACTGTTCGACGATCCAGATGCTGATGGCCCTGGCGCCGATCTACCGGACGTACGGGATTCGCCGGATCGTGGTTTCGACCTATCAGGCGATTACGGGCACGGGGATGCGGGCTGTGACCCAGATGGAGAATGAACGGAACGGAGTGATGGACGGCCCGATGATCTATCCGCACGTGATCGACCGCAACTGCATCCCGCAGTGCGACTCGTTCACCGAAAACGGCTACACGAAGGAAGAGATGAAGCTGGTCAACGAGACCCACAAGATTTTCGGCGACGATTCGATTCTGGTCTCTCCGACAGCGATCCGCGTGCCGGTTGTGGGGGGCCACTCCGAGTCGATCAACGTCGAGACGGTGAAGGACTTTACCATCGAAGAGGTTCGCGCGCTGCTCGAACGGACTCCGGGGCTTGCGGTGGTGGACTGTCCCGAGCGGTCGGAGTACCCGATGGCGGTGACGGCCCAGCACCACGACGAAGTGTTCGTGGGACGCCTGCGTCGGGACATCTCGAACCCTCGGGCGATGAACATGTGGGTCGTGGCGGACAACCTTCGGAAAGGTGCTGCGACGAACGCGGTTCAGATCGCGCAGTATCTGTTGGCGAAAGGCTTTATCAAGGCGTAACGGTTTTTGGGCCTTTTTCAGACTATGCCGCCTCCGCGCTCTGTCGCGGCGGCGGCTTTTGTTTTGGGTCGCAGCGTCGTAGCGTGCCTTGGGGGATTTTGCGGGTAGACGGAGAATAGGGTAGAGGCTGCCCCTTCCGAGTGCCGGACCCGAGTAGCGAAGCGAGAGCACGTCGGCTTGTCGACGATGCCTCGCAAGCGCGAGGGAGACCGCAGGTCAACGCACCGCCCGCCCGGCGGCCGCGTTCGCGCCACGGCGGGCGGCCTTTATTACTTCAATGTAAACGCGCGCCTCGCCTAAAGAGGGAAATCGTCAAAATGTGCTGGCGCGTTTTGACGATTTCCCCAGGCGCGCGAACAAAGGGTTGAGCAAAGACGGTTCAAAGCCCATCCGCGCGCGACTGCTGGAGAAGGAAATCATTCAAACGCGTTGTTCGCGTTTGAATAAGATTTCCGCCAGCGCGCGGACAAAGAACGGGGGTAGAGGCTGCCAGTTGAAATGCGCCAGCATTTCCCGTCCACGGGACGTGGGGCCCGCGCGGCCCGAGCGCAGTACCCTCCCTTAGGGCAGCCGCGCGCCACGCCTAAAGAAGCGATTCAGCGATTTCGGCGGTAGCCGAATATAGATGAATCGCGCAAGGCGCGCGAAAACGCGGCG